>DASWAW010000608.1:0-1812 GCA_036390955.1 Arthrobacter sp. | reverse complement strand
GATCGCCACTTCGTCGAGTTCGTCGTCGGCCGCGTCGGAGATGATGGCGTCCAGCAGCGGGATCAGGGACTCGCCGCCCTCGAGCGAGAAGCGCTTCTGGCCGACGAACTTCGTCTGCAGGAAGGTCTCGAAGGCCTCGGCCGCATTGAGCTTGGAGACGATGCGCAGCTGCTCGTCACGGCTCGGCTTGGAGTACGGGTGCTCGATCTGGTCCTGGAACCACTTGCGCTCTGCCGGGTCCTGGATGTGCATGTATTCGATGCCCGCGGTGCGGCAGTAGGCATCGCGGAGCACACCGAGGATGTCGCGGAAGGCGAGCATCGGCTTGCCGCCGAAGCCGCCCGTGGGCCATTCGCGGTCCAGGTCCCACAGCGTGAGGCCGTACGTCAGGACGTCGAGGTCCGGGTGCTTGCGCTGGACGTATTCCAGCGGGTCGGTGTCCGCCATGAGGTGGCCGCGGACACGGTAGGCGTGGATGAGCTGCTGGATCCGGGCGACCTTGTTGATTTCGTCGGCCGGGTCCACCTGCAGGTCCGGGCTCCAGCGCACGGGCTCGTACGGGATGCGCAGGGACTCGAAGATCTCGTCGTAGAAGTTCTGCGCGCCGAGCAGGAGCTGGTGCACGAGCTTCAGGAACTCGCCGCTGCCGGCACCCTGGATGACGCGGTGGTCATAGGTGGAGGTCAGTGTGAGGACCTTGCTGATGGCGTTCTGCGCGATGATCTTCGCGCTGGCCCCCTGGAATTCCGCGGGGTAGTCCAGGGCGCCGACGCCGATGATGGCGGCCTGGCCCTTGGACAGGCGCGGTACCGAGTGCACGGTGCCGATGCCGCCGGGGTTGGTCAGCGACACCGTGGTGCCGGAGTGGTCGTCAGCGGTCAGCTTGCCGGCGCGGGCACGCTTGATCAGGTCCTCGTAGGTGTGCCAGAACTCGGAGAAGTTGAGAGTCTCCGCCTTCTTGATGTTGGGCACCATGAGCAGGCGGCTGCCGTCGGGCTTCGGCATGTCGATGGCGATGCCGAAGTTCACGTGCGCCGGCTGGACTGCGACGGGCTTGCCGTCAACCTCGTCGTAGTAGACATTCATCGAGGGGAACTGGGCCAGGGCGCGGATGACGGCGTAGCCGATCAGGTGCGTGAAGGAAACCTTGCCGCCCCGGGCGCGGGCGAGGTTGGAGTTGATGACCACACGGTTGTCGATCAGCAGCTTGGCAGGGATGGCCCGCACGCTCGTGGCGGTCGGGACCTCCAGGCTGGTGATCATGTTCGTGGCGATGGCCTTTGCCGGGCCGCGGAGGACGGAAACGACGTCTTCCTCCGGTGCCGTGGGGGCCTTGATGTTTTTGGGCAGCTGGGCCGGGATCGGCGCGGTGCCGGGACCGGCTTCCGAGGTCTTGGAGCCGTCGCGCGCGACAGTGGCCGGGACCTTCTTCGCGGCGGCAGGGGCTGCAGCCGGGACGGGCGCGGCGGCCGGGGCAGGCGCTGCAGCCGGGGCGGGCGCTGCAGCCGGGGCGGGCGCGGCCGGCTGCGCTGCCGACGCGGCAGCCGGGGCTACAACGGGAAGTTCGCGGGTGGGGTGCGCAACTGTCGCTGCGCCTGAGGCTCCGTTGGTTGCGGAACTGTCTCCGGCGTCGAAAGACTCGAACAAGGGCCACCACTTGGCGTCCACCGTGTTCTTGTCCTGCTGATAACGCTCGTACAGTTCGTCAACGAGCCACTCGTTTCCGCCAAATTCCTCTGGTAGACGGTGGCTAGGCTGCTCTGGCACTTGAATTACGCCTCTTCCATGAGTTTGATTCCCACTGGTTTCACG
>DASWAW010000607.1:0-3120 GCA_036390955.1 Arthrobacter sp. | reverse complement strand
TCGTCGCGCTTCAGACCGCGGAGCAGGAGGCCACAGTTCTCGCCGGCCCATGCTTCGTCGAGCTGCTTGTGGAACATCTCGATACCGGTAACCGTGGTCTTCTGGACCGGGCGGATGCCGACGATCTCGACCTCGGAGTTGATGGCGAGGGTTCCACGCTCGGCGCGGCCCGTAACAACGGTGCCACGGCCGGTGATCGTGAAGACATCTTCGATCGGCATCAGGAAGGGCTTGTCGCGGTCGCGTACCGGGTCCGGCACGGAGTTGTCGACAGCTTCCATGAGGTCCTCGACGGACTTGACCCAGACCGGGTCGCCTTCGAGAGCCTTCAGGCCTGAAACGCGAACGACCGGAGCCTCATCGCCATCGAAGCCCTGAGCCGAAAGCAGCTCGCGAACTTCCATTTCGACGAGGTCGAGGAGCTCTTCGTCATCGACCATGTCCGACTTGTTCAGTGCAACCAGCAGGTAGGGAACGCCAACCTGGCGGGCGAGCAGGACGTGCTCGCGGGTCTGAGCCATCGGGCCGTCAGTGGCGGCAACCACGAGGATTGCACCGTCCATCTGGGCAGCGCCGGTGATCATGTTCTTGATGTAGTCAGCGTGACCCGGAGCGTCTACGTGTGCGTAGTGGCGCTTCTCGGTCTGGTACTCAACGTGGGAGATGTTGATGGTAATGCCGCGCTGACGCTCTTCGGGAGCAGAGTCAATAGACGCGAAGTCGCGCTGCTCGTTGAGTGTCGGGTACTTGTCGTACAGCACCTTGGAAATCGCGGCCGTCAGCGTCGTCTTACCGTGGTCAACGTGACCAATGGTGCCGATGTTGACGTGCGGCTTAGTCCGCTCGAACTTTGCCTTTGCCACAGGTTCCTCCTAGAACGTTTTCAAATGACTTACTCTTCGACCGCGCTTGTCGCGGCGAAACTTCAGTAAGTCTACTTGGGGGGCTTTGGATTGATGAAATTGCAGATTCAGGAACTAATACTAGTCCCTCGAGTCTGTCGGTGCAGATGGCCGCCCGGCTTGCCCGGAAAAGCGGCTGGCCGGAACCGGCCATCTGCACCGGGTGAATCTCCGTTGGCGGAAACGCACCCGAGTTTGTTGCTGCGAGAGCCCTAGGGTCTACTCGCCGCGGTTCTTCTGGATGATCTCGTCGGCAAATGCCTTCGGGACCTCGGCGTAGCTGTGGAACGTCATGGAGTACACAGCGCGGCCCTGGGTCTTCGAGCGCAGGTCACCGATGTAGCCGAACATGCCGGACAGCGGGACGTGTGCGCGGATGACCTTGACGCCCTGGGCATCTTCCATGGACTGCATCTGGCCACGGCGGGAGTTGAGGTCACCGATAACTTCACCCATGTATTCCTCAGGGGTGCGGACCTCGACATCCATCAGCGGTTCGAGCAGGATGGGGTTCGCCTTGCGTGCGGCTTCCTTGAAAGCCATACGGCCGGCGATCTTGAACGCCATTTCCGAGGAGTCAACATCGTGGTACGCGCCGTCAATCAGCGTGGCCTTGATGCCGACAACCGGGTATCCGGCGAGGACGCCGTCGTTCAGCGCATCCTGGATACCGGCGTCAACCGAGGGGATGTATTCGCGCGGAATACGTCCACCGGTGACCTTGTTCGAGAACTCGTACAGCTCGCCCTCGGACGTGTCCAGCGGCTCGATCGCGATCTGGATCTTTGCGAACTGGCCGGAACCACCGGTCTGCTTCTTGTGCGTGTAGTCGTGACGCTCTACAGCACGCTTGATGGTTTCGCGGTAGGCAACCTGGGGCTTGCCCACGTTTGCCTCGACCTTGAATTCGCGGCGCATGCGGTCCACCAGGATGTCCAGGTGGAGCTCGCCCATGCCGGCGATGATGGTCTGGCCGGTGTCCTCGTTGAGGGAGACCTGGAAGGTCGGGTCCTCAGCGGAGAGCTTCTGGATGGCCGTGGAGAGCTTCTCCTGGTCACCCTTGGTGTTCGGCTCGATCGCAACAGAGATCACGGGCTCCGGGAAGCTCATGGACTCGAGAACGATCTGGTTGCTCGGATCACACAGGGTGTCGCCCGTGGTGGTGTCCTTCAGACCGATCGCTGCGTAGATGTGGCCAGCGGTAGCGCCGTCGACGGGCATTTCCTTGTTGGCGTGCATCTGGAACAGCTTGCCGATGCGCTCCTTCTTGCCCTTGGTGGAGTTGACCACCTGGGAGCCTGCTTCGACGTGACCGGAGTACACGCGGATGAAGGTGAGCTGTCCGAAGAACGGGTGCGTGGCAATCTTGAACGCCAGAGCCGAGAAAGGCTCCTCGGAGGACGGCTTGCGCGTCAGTTCCTTCTCTTCGTCGCGAGGATCGTGACCGATCATCGGCGGAACGTCGAGCGGGTTCGGCAGGTAATCAACAACAGCATCAAGCATCGGCTGGACGCCGCGGTTCTTGAATGCGGATCCGCAGAAGACCGGGTAGATCTCGGAGTTGATCGTCATCTTGCGGATGCCGGCCTTGAGCTCGTCTTCGGTGATTTCTTCACCTTCGAGGTACTTCTCCATGAGCTCTTCGGAGGACTCTGCAACGGTCTCAACGAGCGCTGCGCGGTACTCTTCGGCCTTTTCCTTGAGGTCAGCCGGGATCTCCTGGATCTCGTACTTGGCACCCATGGTGACGTCACCCTTGGAGTCGCCGGGCCAGACCAGTGCGCGCATGTAGAGCAGGTCGACGACGCCGATGAAGTCGTTCTCGGCGCCGATCGGCAGCTGCATGACGAGCGGCTTGGCACCGAGGCGGCTGATGATGGTGTCGACGGTGAAGTAGAAGTCAGCGCCGAGCTTGTCCATCTTATTGACGAAGCAGATGCGCGGGACGTTGTACTTATCAGCCTGGCGCCAGACAGTCTCAGACTGCGGCTCCACGCCTTCCTTGCCATCGAACACGGCAACTGCACCGTCGAGGACGCGCAGGGAGCGCTCAACCTCAACCGTGAAGTCCACGTGACCGGGGGTGTCGATGATGTTGATCTGGTTGTTTTCCCAGAAGCAGGTCACGGCGGCAGACGTGATGGTGATGCCGCGTTCCTTTTCCTGTTCCATCCAGTCAGTCGTCGAAGCGCCGTCGTGCGTTTCGCCGATCTTGTGG
>DASWAW010000606.1:0-2196 GCA_036390955.1 Arthrobacter sp. | reverse complement strand
CTGTTGGGCTCCTCGAACTGGATCCGCGAGGGCGCGGTGCCCAGCCCGAAGCGCAGGCCCAGGAAGCCGGTGTGCTCGGGACGGTGGGTCCAGAGCAGCGGGCCGAGCTTGTAGATCGAATCGACCGTGTCGCTGACGGAGGGTGCCTCCTGCAGCCGGACCGAGCGCTCCACGTTCTGCAGCCGGGTGATGTCCGTGCGGAACACGGCCATGGATTCGCGGAACTGCTTGAGCTGTTCCTTGCGCTCCCGCTTGGCCTGCAGCTTCTGGTCCACGTAATGGCCCACGATGAACAGCGGCATCATCAGCATAAAGACCACGGAGAGCACGTTCTGGGTGACGGCGAACAGGATGCCGCCCATCATCAGCGGTGCGAGCAGCATGATGTAGGGGAAGGCGTGGTGCTCCTGCCGTTTGGGCCCGGCCGGGAGCATCCGCTTCTGCTGCTCAAACCGCGGCACCACGCGGGGCGAGCGGTTGAAGTCGATCAGCGGGGAGCTCGGCGCGGAACCGTGCCCGGTGCCGAGGGACACCACGGCGACGGTCGTGTCGCCCAGGGCCACGGTGTCCGAGGAGCTCAGCGTGGCGCGGGTGACCGGCAGCCCGTCCATCAGCAGGCCGTTGGCGGAGTTGGTGTCCACGATCTCGACCGTCTCGCCCACCGTGATCCGGGCGTGCCGCTTGGAGGTGAGCGGGTCCGTGAGCCGGATGTCGACGTCGCGGTCCCGGCCGATATAGCTGGTGCCGGAGGGCAGCGAAAATTCGCGTCCGACGTCGGGCCCGGACAGCACCCGCAGCGTCGCCGCCGCCGGCCCCCGGTTCGCCCCGGTCACCCCGAACTGTTCACTGAGCTGGGTCAGCGAGACGATGGAGCCGGGCCGCAGCCCGGATTCCAGCAGGTTGTCCTTGCGGTCCAGGGTGCTGCCCTTCATACCGCCGGCGGCGAAGGCTTCCTCGATGCTGAGGGACAGGTTCGACGGCGGTGGGGTCCCCCGCCGTGCCGGGTCGGCCGCCCAGAGCTGGGTGGCGATGTCCGCCACGGTGGCGAGCCCGTCCACCGTGACAGCGAGGTCTTTGGCGTCGGCGGGGTCGCGGCGCAGCGTCAGTCGGATTCTCACGCTTTGTCGGCTCCAGTCAGTTCTTCAGTTTTGCGCTTTCCGGCGGGCTGCTTATCGGCGGGCTGCTTTTCGGCGCTGTGCTGTTCCAGCAGATACAAATCGGCGGCGGTCACGAGGTGAGAGGTGACGGCGTGCTCCACGAGCCGGGCACGGCGGTTGGTGGCGAGTTTCCCGCCGCCGCCGCGCAGGCCGGCGACCCCCACCTTGTCGAGTTTGTCGCACACGTTGTCCAGCTTTCTGTTGAACCGGGTCAGCGCCCAGCCCAGGGTCCTGGCGGCGTCGGCCGAGGAAGGGATGGCGCTGAAGCCGGTCCCGTCGCGGCGCAGCATGGGCTCGGCGAGGGCCACGATCAGGGCCTTCTGCGAGGCGGTGAAGACCACCGGGCCAATCGTGGTGTCCCCACCGCTGTCCTCGTCTCGCGACTCCTGCCGGAACGCGGGGGTCCGGAGATGCGCGGCGAATTCGTACGTGGTGGGTCCGGCGGTGAAGATGACGTTGGTGTGGCTGAAGACCAGCGGAATCCGGGCGCCCGGCGAGAGCCACGCCTGCATCCCCCCGGACGCATCGGCGATGGTTGCGGAGAGCATGCTGCCGACGTTGCTCAGCCACCAGATGCCGTCGTAGCGGGCGATCTGCAGGAACTGCCGGTGCAGGTACGGGTTGTCATCCACCGCAAGGTCTCCTTCGCGGCCGATGCTGAAGATGTCCTCGTCCGAGGGCTCATGCCACTCGCCGCAGAAATCTATTGCCAGATCCCCCATAATCCGTACCTTTCCGAAAGTCGTTGGTGCTGCTATTTGCTGACGCAGGCGATGGAGTCCGGCCCCAGCGGTGAGGAGGCCCCGTCGCTGCGGACGATCATGACCTGGATGCAGCTGGGCTCGGCCGGGTTCGCCGCCATTTCGGCCGCCGGCTTGGCGGCGGCCTGGTACTGCCCGTCGTCCTTAAGCGTGTGGACCCGCCACTTGTAGCTGTCGCCCGGTTTGGGCTGCGGGTTGGTCCAGGTGAAGCTGACCTTCCCGGCAGGTCCCGCTGTCCCGGTGAGCCCGGTGACGTCCGGAACGGTGCCGTTGTCCAG
>DASWAW010000605.1:0-4964 GCA_036390955.1 Arthrobacter sp. | reverse complement strand
TGCCCGGTGACGAGGGGCATCTTGGTCATGACGTCGCTGACCAGGCGGATCGGGAAATCGGCTTCCGGCACGAAGCGGGTGTCGCGGTTGGTGACGATGCCCAGCAGCCGCATGCCCTCGTCCACGACGGGGAGCCCGGAGACCCGGTAGTGCGAGCAGATTTCGTCCAGTTCGGCCAGCGTGGCTTCCGGGCCGATGGTCAGCGGGTTGGTGATCATGCCGGATTCGCTGCGCTTGACCCGGTCCACCTGGTCCGCCTGGTCGGCGATGGAGAGGTTGCGGTGGACGACGCCGAGGCCGCCCTGGCGGGCCATCGCGATCGCCATCCGCGATTCGGTGACCGTGTCCATCGCGGCGGAGAGCAGCGGCGTCTGGACGGTGATGCGCTTGGAGATCCGGGAGGACGTGTCCGCCTCGGAGGGGATGACGTTCGTGTGGCCGGGCAGCAGCAGGACGTCGTCGTACGTCAGTCCGATGAAGCCGAAGGGATCGTGTTCGGGCTGGGTCATGAGTGCGCCTCTTACCTTGGGTTACGGGGTTCACGGGTAGGGGTTGCAACAGATGACCAGCCCGTCATTACGGGCATGGCCTGTGCAGAAGTGTTGAATAAATAGTAGAACCTTGGCGGCGATCCCCATATTCCGGGGCATTAATGTGAGCAACCGCACCGGCTGGACGTGACGGCGCCGCGTCACGTCCAGCCGGTGGCCGCCAGCAGGCGCTTCTCGAACATGGGGATCATGCTCTGGACGTAGGTCTTGGTCAGATGGTTGTCATCCTTGTAGACGTACACATTCCCGACGACGGCCGGGCAGATCCCGTCGGCGCAGATGAAGTCGCTCAGGTCCATCAGGTGCAGCCCCGGGACCCTCCCCCGGTAGGCGTCCAGGGGTGAGGAGTCGGCCAGGGATTCCTGCAGCGGCACCCTGCACTTCGGCGCGTCGGGCCCGTTCTTCTGGACGCATTCGGGCATGTTCATGTTGAACCGCGGGTTGTCCCGGATGCCGACCACTTCCATGCCGGCGCCGGTGAAGGCCTGGATGCCCTCAAGGTAGTCCGGCACCTCGGTTTCGAAGGGTGCTTCCTTGTGGGTCAGCGAGGCGACGGTGAAGACGGCGTCGGGCCGGTGGTCCAGGACGTACTGGGCGCTGGCCTTGTTGAAGGCGTTGCACTCGGCGTCCCGCTCCGGGGACTCGCCGCCGAAGCGGCAGTTGCCTTTCAGGAGGGCCACGACTTCCCAGCCGTGGCTCCGGGCTATCGGGCCGAGCGCCGCCATGTACTGCTGGGCGTGGGAGTCGCCGAGCACGACGATGCGTTTGGTGACGGTGTCCGGGCGGCTGTTCTGCAGGCAGCCCGCGAGCAGCGGGTCGCCGGGGACGTTGCCGTCGGTGCAGAGCCCGTCGATGTCGGCCCACTCGTTCTTCATCGCGGCCGGGGCCGGAATGATCCTGGCCGCCGGTGTGGGCTTGCCCGCATTCTCCGGCGACAGGGCCGCCGCGCCGGGGGTCAGTTCCCTCGGCTGCGCCGCGGCGGCGGCCTCGTCGGCCACGATCTTGCTCTGCCACACGGACACCGGGCCCGCCAGCAGCGCGCCGCACGCTGCGATCACGACGGCGGTGCGCCAGACCCGGCGCTGCGGCCAGTGCCAGTCGCGCAGCGGCTTCTCCACAAACCGGGTGGTCAGCACGGCCAGCACGACGGAGGCGGCCACGATCGCCAGGCCCTGGACCAGGTTCGGGGCGGTGACGCCCGTCGCGGCGAGGGCCAGCACCAGCAGCGGCCAGTGCCAGAGGTAGAGGGCGTAGGAGTTGTCCCCGAGTGCCACCAGCGGCCGCCAGGAAAGGAAGCGGTCCACGCCGACGCGGCTGCCGCTCTGGCCGGCCACGATGATGGCCGCCGCGGCCAGCGTCGGCCACAGCGCGATGAAGCCGGGGAAGGAGCGGTCCACGGTGAGCAGGAGGCCGCACGAGAGCATCGCGGCGAGGCCGGCCCAGCCGAGGACAACCCGCAGCATTTTGCCGGGCCTGAGGTGCGGCAGTGCCAGCGCCAGCAGCGAGCCAAGCGCGAATTCCCAGAGCCGGGTGCGGGTGTCGAAGTACGCGTACGACTGGTTGCTGGCCGTCTGCTCGATGGAAAACATCAGCGAGGCAACAAAGATCACGCCGAATGCCCCGCCGAGAAGCGCCGCGTAGCTCACCCGGTCGCCCAGCGGGGTCCGCAGCAGGAACCGCCGCAGCAGGGCCGCCCCGGCAAAGACCAGCGGCCACAGCAGGAAAACCTGGCCCTGGATGGACAGCGACCAGAAGTGCTGCAGCGGGCTGGCACCGGAGTGGTCCTGCGCGTAATAGTCGACTGCGGAGTCCGCCAGGAGCCAGTTCTGCCGGTACAGCAGGGACGCCCAGGCCTGGTCCAGCACGTCCGGCCAGCGGTTCTCCGGCAGGACCACCCGGGTGCCCACCAGCACCCCGAGGATCACCACAACGACGGCGGGAAGCAGCCGCTTGAGCAGATGGAGCCAGTGGTTCAGGAGGCGCAGGGGCTTACCGCCCTCGACCTTGCGGGCGAAGCTGAGGGTCATCAGGAACGCCGAAATCAGCAGGAAGATGTCGACCCCGCCGGAGACCCGCCCAAGCCACACGTGGTAGGTGACCACCATCAGGACAGCGAGCGCCCGGAGGCCCTGGACTTCGGGACGGTAGCCCGGTTTTGCGCGCGTTTGAGCACGCGCCCCCGCAGCCTGCGGGGTGGCTATGGTTCGCTCAGTCGACACGCGTGACCCTCCAGGCCGGATTCCAAAGCATCAATGTTACCGAGCCGTGATTTTTCTGGCCAATCACAGCGGCGCGGGGAGCCTTCCGGTCTCCGGCGGCTGGAGGTTTCGGGGGCTACCCTGTAACGAGCCAGAGGAGGCCCGCATCGTGATCGCACAGCTGCGCATTTGTGTCCCGGAGAAGTTGTCCGCCGCCGTCATGGACTGCTGCACCGCCGAGCTTGGCGTCGCGGAGGTGTCCGTGCAGCGGGGCGCGTCCGTCCTTCCTCCCGGGGACATCATCGATGTCCTGCTGGCGCGGGAATCGGTGGAACGGCTGGTGGAGAAACTCCAGGCCCTGGAGGTCCAGGAGCAGGGCTCGATCTCGGTCAGCATGCCGGAGTTGGTGCTCTCCGACCGGGCCGACAAGGCCACCGCCGATGCCCCCGGCGAGGGCGCGGACGCCGTGATCTGGGACGAGGTGTCCCGGCAGACGGGGGAAGACTCGCGTCTCACGTGGAGCTATCTGGCCTTCCTGATTCTCGCGACCCAGCTCGCGGCCATCGGGATCGTCACGGATTCCACCATCGCCATTGTCGGGGCCATGGCGGTGGGACCGGAATTCGGCCCGCTGGCGGCCCTGGCCGTGGCACTGGTGCGGAGGCAATGGCCGCTGGGACGCAGCGCTGCCCTGGCCCTGGGCGTCGGCTTCCCCGTGGCCATGCTGGCGGCGGCCTTCACAGCGTGGCTGTCGGTGCCGCTTGGCCTCTTTCCCGCCGATGTGCTCGACCGCGGCTCCGCCGTCGAGTTTATTTACCACCCGGGGCCCTATTCGCTGATTGTTGCCGTGCTGGCCGGGACCGCGGGGATGCTGTCCGTGATCAGCCGGCGGTCCGCTGCCCTGGTCGGGGTCTTCATCTCCGTGACGACGGTGCCGGCCGCAGGGTTCGTGGCCGTGGCGTTGGTCCTGGGCGAGTACCAGAAGGCGGCCGGCTCCGCCCTTCAGCTGGGACTGAACCTCGTGGGAATCGTGGCGGCCGCAGTCGCCGTCCTGATTTTCTACCGGCTCGTCACCAAACGCCTCCCGCGGGGCGCAGCCGAGCGGCTGCGGCGGAAGGCCCTGGGCTCCGCCGGGAACTGATCCGCGCCCGCCGCCCGGCGGCCCCGGTGCCCGCCGGGCGGCGGCTTAGGTGGCCGCCGGCTCGGACTCGCGCGCGGCTGGAACCGGGATCCTGCCGGCCAGGTAGCGGGCATCACGGCACGAACCCGGAAGCGTGGCCGATGCCGCCGCGAACATGAACTCCTGGCCCAGGAAGAACAGGCCGGGGGAACCCAGCGCCACGCCGCGGTGCTGCCGGGGCAGGCCGCCGCCGTCGAGGAGTGCCGGATCGATCCAGCTGAAGTCCTCCCGGAATCCGGTGCACCAGATCACGTTCGACACGTCTAGCCGGGTACCGTCCGCGAGGACAGGCAGGCCGTTCTCCATCCCGGCGACGCGCGGCGCGAGCCTCACGCCGGCGGCGGCCAGATCCTTGGACTTCGTCCGGATCAGGGGCGTGGCGTGTGCCTTGAAGGCCGGTGCCGCCTTGCGGCCGACCGGCGTGTTGAGGGTGAGTATGTGCAGCCCGATGAACCGCACCACCGGCAGGAAGTACCGTGCCGCCGTCGGGCCATGTTTCACCGGCAACTCGCCGCCGGGCTTTCCTGCGACGATCGTAGGATGGGTCCGGCACACTTCGAGGGCTATCTCCGCTCCTGAGTTCCCCATCCCGACGACCAGGACAGGTCCTTCCTGCAGCTGCTGAGGGTTCCGGTATTCACTGGAATGGAGCTGGACAATGGAGGACCCCAGTTCCGTGGCGAAACCCGGCACTTTGGGCGCTTGGCTGGATCCGGTGGCCACCACGACGTTGTGCGCCTGCCAGCGGCGGCCGTTGGCGGCGGCTACGAAGCGGTCCTCCTCCTGCCAGAGATGGTCCACCCGGGCTCCGTTGAGGACGGGCAGATCGAATCGTGCCGCGTAGTTCTCGAGGTATCCGGCCACGTCATCCTTGCTCGGGAAGGACAGCGGATCGGCCGGGAACCGGGCGCCCGGGAGTCCGTCGTACTTTGCGGGCGTAAACAGCCGGAGGGAATCCCACCGCTGGCGCCAGGCGTCGCCGGTCCTTGGATGGGCATCCAGGATGAGGAAGCTCCGGTTTTGCTCTTTGAGGTA
>DASWAW010000604.1:0-10732 GCA_036390955.1 Arthrobacter sp. | reverse complement strand
GTCGTCGGTGTGGTGGAGATCGTCGCCGGTGTGGCGGTGGCGGTGAGGCCGCGGTTCGGCTCGCTGCTCGTGGCGGCCTGGCTCTTTGGCATCATCCTGAACCTCCTCATCCTGGGCGGCTTCTTCGACGTGGCCCTGCGCGATTTCGGCCTGCTGGTGGCTGCGCTGGCGCTGAATCGGCTCTCGCCGGCGAAAGCCCGCTGAGCCGGCGGATCCGCCGCAGCCCGGGGCCGGCAACGGTTGCCGTGAGACAGCGGCTCGAACCGCTGGAGCCGCCCGGTGGAATCACTCCGCCGGCGGCTCCACCCGGTGAAGTTGGCCGGGTGGAGTCAGTCCGCCGGCGGCACGGCGGCGAGGCGGGCTCCGACGTCGGCCCGTGCCGCCGCGAGTGTGGCGGCGCCCGCGCAGGAGACGGAGACGTAGACGGAGACGGAGACGGAGGAGCCTGCCTTGCTGAACATCCGGGCGTAGATGGCTGTTGCCCGGCCTCCCGCAGAAGCTCGATTCACGAGCACCAGCGCCTCGACGCGCGGGCCGGGCTGGTCGGCCGCGCCGCCCCAGCGCAGGGTATCCGTCGTGAGGTGGGACGGCAGGATGCTCGGGTCCAGGTACTGGAACAGCGCCGCAGTCGAGGCGCTGTCATCCCCGCGGACAGCGAGCGCGCCCTGGTTCGTCCGGACCCTGGCCCAGGCAACGCAGCCGTCTGCTTTGATGTATTCGGAGCCAGGGTGGCGGCCACGGCAAGGGCCAGGAACGCGCTGCCCGCCGGGTGCACACGGAAGGCTTGGCGGGAACGGCAGCTAAGGACCCGCCGTTGGCGTCGGGCCGGTTTCCCGTTTGCTTCCCATGCCCCGCTCCGCCCCAAGCCGCCATGCCGTTCGGCGTTCCCGCCCGGACCTCCGCACGATTCTAGACTTCCGCGGTGAAGGCATCGCCCAATGCCGCCTTCCCACCGGGCCAAATCCGGTCGCGCCCTGCCGGCCATACCCTGCCGGCCCGAGGGTCAGGCCAGGACGCGGACCGCCCCGGGAACCACCTCGATGGAGAGGGGCAGCGGACCGATCCGTTCACCGTCGGCGTAGGCCACCACCTTGTCCGCCGACAATTCGACCTTGCGGACCCGCCGGATCTGCACGGCCGGATGCCCGAGGTGGCCGCCGGAAAAGACCTTCGGAAAGACTTTCAGCAGGCCTACCCGGGAGAGCGGGCCGACGATGAAAAGGTCCAGGTAGCCATCGTCCAGCACAGCGTCAGGCGTGACCTTCATGCCGCCGCCGATCGATTGGCCGTTGGCGACGGAAATGAGCATGGCCCCCTGCCGCCAGCTCTCGCCGTCGGCCGTCACTGTGTAGTTGATCGGCCGGAACGAGGCAAGTTCGCGGAGCATGGCGAGGTTGTAGCGGGCCTTGCCCCGGGGCCACCGCCAGGCGTTGGCCCGCTCATTGACAGCCGCGTCGAACCCGGCGGACAGCACTCCGACAAACCAGCAGGACGTCCCCTCGGCTGAGACGCGTCCGGCGTCGATCAGTCTGCCGCCGGCGGCCAGGGCCTTGAGCACCCCCGCGCAGGCGCCGGGCAGATCGTGCGCCGGCACGCCGAGCGCCCGGGCCATGTCGTTTCCGGTGCCGGTCGGGACAATCCCCAGCGGGACCGCACCATAGGGCATGCCCGATCCGGCGAGCGCGTTGACGCCGAGGTGGACCATTCCGTCACCGCCCACGACGACGAGGGCATCCACCCCGGAGACCAGTGCCTTATCCACTGCCCGTGCCAGCGCTGCATAGCTCTCCTCGCAGAGCAGGACAACGTCCGCCCCAGCCGCCCGGAACAAGTCCGCTGCCTCATTGCCGGCATGCCGCCCGCGGCCAAAGGAGGCCCGCGGATTGACGGCGACAGCGATAATCATGCGCTGAATTATGCCAGCCACCGGGAACAATCGGTGCCGGTGCGCTCGTTGTTCCCCTAGCCGGTTAAACTGGCCGACGGACGTCCAGGATGGGCTGGCGCCATTTATGCAAAGGATTCTTGCTTGACGCAGGGCAGCAGCTCGCATTACGAGGTCCTCCGGATCCCAGTGACGGCGACGGACAAGGAAATCAAGGTGGCCTACCGCAAGGCCGCCCGCACCGCGCACCCCGACCACGGCGGCGACCCCGCCGCCTTCCGCCGCGTCACTCTCGCCTACGAGACGCTGATCGACGCCAAAAGCCGGGCGGACTACGACCGGTCGTACGGCAGCGGACGCGGCGCCTTCGCCGGTCCGGATGCCGGCGAGGGGGCCCACTTTGCCGCCCCGGCGGCCGGCAGCCGCGCGTCCGCCAACGTCCGGCGTCCGAATACGCCGGGCAATACCGCGGCCGACGCCCCGGTCTACGTCCCGCCCTTCGAGCAGTACGCCCGGACGGGCGAGGTGCCGCTGATCCCGGAGGACCTGGCCCGCCAGCAGGTCCACGGACTGCCCCGCAAGCGGGGAATCTTCGGGGCGGAGGCGAGGATCCAGCGGGAGATGCGGACAGTTCAGCTCATCAGCAGGCAGATCCTCCCCGCCATTCCGGCGGCGCGGCTCATCAACGGCCTGCAGTCTCCGGCGGACAACAGCCACATCGACCATGTGGTGCTCTCGGGCTACCGCATGGCAATCATCGGCTCCATGCTCCTCCCGCCCGGCGCCTACGCCTGGAACGGCAGCGCCCTGACCCACGGCGGCCGTTCAATCGCCCCGCCCCAGCTGGCCCACGTCGTCCGCCGCATGCAGGACATCTTCCCGGAACTCAACGTCACCGGCTGGACCGTGGTCCACAGCACCGACGGGAACCTGCACGAACCGGTGATCGACCGGCACCGCCGCTCCGGCGCGCACGAGACCGTCCAGGTGGTCAACGCCGCCGGGCTGGCGCGCGGACTCAAGCAGTTCCTGAGTTCCGGCCCGGCCCCCAACACCGTCATTGTTCCCGTGCTCGCCCGGCTGCTGCGCGGGATGCACTAGCCGGCTCGCTAGGATGGAACAGTGTTCCGCATCCTCTTCCACACCCCAGAAATCCCCGGCAATACCGGCAACGCCATCCGGCTGGCTGCCATCACCGGCGCCGAGCTGCACTTGGTCGAGCCCCTGGGCTTCGATTTCTCCGACGCCAAACTGCGGCGGGCGGGCCTTGACTACCACGACCTCGCGGTCGTCACCGTGCACCACGACATCGATGCGGCCTGGGCGGCCCTGGCCCCGGAACGGGTCTTCGCCTTCACCTCCGACGGCGAAACCTCCTACACGGACATCAGCTACCGGCCCGGCGACGTGCTGCTGTTCGGCCGCGAATCCGACGGCCTGCCCGAGGAAGTCAAATACGACCCCCACGTCACGTCCCGGGTCCGGTTGCCCATGCTGCCCGCGCTTCGCTCGCTGAACCTTGCGAACGCCGCCTCCATCGCCGTCTATGAAGCCTGGCGCCAGAACGGATTCGCCGGCGCCAGGCTGTAGCCGCCGCAACTTTTTCCTGCGCCCCGCCCATCCGGTTCCCGGTCTGTCCCGAATCACTTGTGAAGCCCCATGCGGTAAGCGGGCGCCGGGAACGGGGAAAGGAGCGAGGAGCGGCAGGTGACTACAGTGCAGGTGGACCGACGTCCAGCCGGCCGGATTGTGGGCGGCCACGCCCCGGGAGCAGCCGCTCCTGACCCTTGTTCGGCGACGGGCACCTTATGCTTGAAGGTGATGGAAACTCCCAACGCCCCGAACCCCGAGGCCGCTGCTCCCCCGGGCACCCCAGCCGACGTGAACCGCCGGCTCGGCGCGCTGCTCGAACAGATTGCCCGCGGCGACCAGGCGGCCTTCGCGGAATTCTATGAACTCACGTCCCGGCGGGTCTTCGGCATGGCCCGGCGCGTCCTGATCGACGTGGAACTCAGCGAGGACACCACCCAGGAAGTCTTCCTCCAGGTCTGGCAGAACGCCTCCAAGTTCAACCCCGACGCCGGCAGCCCGCTCGCCTGGCTTATGACCATCTCGCACCGCCGGGCCGTGGACAAGGTCCGTTCCGCACAGTCCTCTACTGACCGGGAAGCGAAATACGGTGCCAGCAGCCAGGACATCGACCATGATTCCGTCTCCGACGAGGTCGGCAGCCGGCTTGAGGCCGAGGCTGTGGTGCGGTGCCTGGAGACGCTGACCGATACACAGCAGGAATCCGTGCGGCTTGCCTACTACGGCGGCCTCACCTACCGGGAAGTCGCAGAGAAGCTCAATGCCGCGGTACCGACCATCAAGTCCCGCATCCGCGACGGACTGATCCGACTGAAGACCTGTCTGGGGGTGAGTTGAGATGACCGACATGAACGCACAAAACAACGGCCGCGTCCCCGGCGGCTTTACAGCCGAGATCGCCACCGACCTGGCCTCGGGACGCGCCGCTGACCTCGCTGAGGTGTATGCCCTGAATGCTGTGGACGACGCCGAGCGGGCCGCCATCGAGACCCATCTCGCCTCCGCCCCGCAGGCAGAACGCGCCGCCTTCGACGAACGCGTCCGCCAGGCCCGGGAAACCCTTGCCACCAGCTTCACCGCCGAGGAGGAACCGCCGGCCGGTCTGCTGGACCGGATCATGGCCTCCCTGCCCGCCCAGGACTTCGGGGACGCCCCGGCCGCGCACCCGGGACAGCCCCCGGCGGTTCCGCCCGTCGTGGCCCGGCCGGTCCGCGAGCCCTCCGGACTCCCCGTCACCGACGACCTGGGCGCCGCCCGCAAGCGCAGGGACGAACGACGCCGGCCGCAGGGAATGCGCAACTGGCTGGTCGGCGTCGCTGCCGCTGCCATCATCGCCCTGGGCGGAGTCGGCGTCGGTGCCTACATGGCAAACCAGAACGACCCGCTGAACCAGGTGCTGCAGGCCGGCGACGTGCGGCAGGCGACAGTCAACGTCGCCGGCGGCGGCACGGCCACGGTGTCCCTCTCCACCTCCAGGGACGCGATCGTCGTCAAGATGAACGATGTCCCGGCACCGCCGCCCGGCAAGGTCTACCAGATGTGGCTGATCCCCAAGGACGGCTCGGCCCCGGTGTCCCAGGGCCTGATGGACGCGGAAGCGTTGTCCAAGCCGGCCGTCGTCAAGGGCGTCAGCACTGCAGCCGCGCTGGGCATCACCGTGGAACCAGCGGGCGGCTCGGCGTCGCCGACCACGCCGGCTGTGGCCGAGGCCCCGCTGGGCGCCTAGTGCCCGGGACCGCGAACCACTAAAGCCGCGCAGGCTCTGAACCCCCCAATGGGTCAGTGCCTGCGCGGCTTCTGGTTTAAGGCCCGGATCCCGTCCGGGGCACCGCCGGTGCGGACCGGCGGGCCGGCTACGGCCTGACTGCTTCGCCGGCGTCGAGATGCAGCCGGTCGATGATTTCCTGCGCCTCGTCCGACGGTGCCGAGCTGACGCTCAGGGTGATGTAGTTTTCGTCACCGGCGGGGGCCTCAAGCGCCTCAAACTGCGACTCGAGCAGGGCCGGGGGCATGAAGTGCCCGTGCCGTGACGCCAGCCGGTCCGAGATCCGGTCCTTGCTGCCGTCGAGGAACACGAACACCACGCCTTGGCCGCGAAGGACGTCCCGGTAGCGCTTCTTCAGCGCCGAGCACGTGACGACGCCGGGTCTCCCGGACTCGGTGTGCTCCCGGATCCATCCGGCGATGCTTTCCAGCCAGGGCCAGCGGTCCTCGTCGGTCAGGGGCTGGCCGGCATGCATCTTGGCCACATTGGCTTCGGGGTGCAGATCATCGCCCTCGGCAAAATCCCAGCCCAGCCGGCCGGCCAGCAGGCCGGCCACGGTTGATTTCCCTGATCCCGAGACGCCCATGATCACGAGCACGGGGTGCTGCGCAGTCTTCGCCATTAAAGCCTGCCTTCCTCTATTAAATATGATTTAAACAGAGGCCAGCTTATGGGAGCGGACAGCCGGGGGCAACACTAGAAGCCGGCGATGGTCCCCGGACCGTTGACTGTTACGACGTGGAAGGCCTCGGCACTGCGACCGGCCGGGAGGCCGCCGCGCTCCGCGGTCCGCAGCATTCCGCTGCGGACTGTCCGTTCCATCGCTTCAATGTCGGGGTGCTGGCTGACGTGGATGTGGATCGCGGCGAGTTTGCCCTCGATATGGTCCGTGACGTCGACGAAGTGGTTTTCGCGTTCCTCCGGCCCGGCGATGAACCACAGCCACGGCAGCTTGTAGGCCTCCAGCCCCGCCTCAGCCAGTTCCGGATAGGCAAACGGGTTTTCCAGCGCCGGATACACGGCCCGGGTCACGGCCTCACCGACCGCCAGGTGGTCAGGGTGGCTCTTCTGGATCCGGGTCCAGTTCCGTTCCGGGTGCATCGAGAGCACGACGTCGGGCCGCAGCCGCCGGATCAGCCGCACCACCTCGCGGATCACGCTGTGCGAGGGCTCGAGGTAACCGTCGCGCTCATGCAGGTAATGAATGTCGGTCACCCCGACGAGCGCGGCGGCACGGCGCTGTTCCTCGGTGCGCAGGCGGACGATCTCGTCCCGCTGCCCGGGGTCGAAGCCGCCGGCGTCGCCGTCGGTCATGATGCAGTAGCTGACCTGCACCCCGGCGGCGGTCCAGGCCGCGATGGTGCCGGCGGCGCCGAAATCGATGTCGTCCGGGTGCGCGGTGAAACAAAGCACCCGTTCGATCCGGTGGTGGTCCGGATCAAACGGGCTGTGCGCCCGGGCGGCAGAGGTGTTCAAGGAATCAGCCCCGGCGCTTCTTGATTTCTTCGGTGGCCTGCGGCAGGACCTTGAAGAGGTCCCCCACGATGCCGAAGTCGGCGATCTCGAAGACGGGCGACTCGGCATCCTTGTTCACTGCGACGATCACCTTGGCGGTCTGCATGCCGGCTTTTTGCTGGATGGCCCCCGAGATGCCCGCCGAGATGTACAGCTGGGGCGAAACGGTTTTGCCGGTCTGGCCGATCTGCGCGTCGTGGCCGATCCAGCCGGCGTCCGTTGCGGCGCGGGACGCGCCGATAGCTGCACCGAGGGCGTCGGCGAGGTCTTCCAGCGGGCCGAAGTTGCCGTCGACGCCGCGGCCGCCGGCCACCACAATGCGTGCCTCGGAGAGGTCCGGGCGGCCGCTGGCGGCCTTCTCATTGCGGGCGGTGATCCTGGCTGAAGCAGCGGTGGCAGTCTCCGGCACCTGCACGGTGACGGTGGCCGGCGCGGTGCCGGTGACGGCGGGTTCCGGCGTCACGCTGTTGGGCTTGACGGTCAGGACAGCGACCGGTGTCGTGGCCTTCGCCGAGGTGGTGTAGGAACCGGCCAGCACGGACTTGTGGGCGGTGCCGTCCGGGTCCACAGCGACGACGTCCGTGATGACGCCGGCGCCGAGCTTGATCCCGAGCCTGGCCGCGATTTCCCTGGCCTCCGCCGAGTTCTCGGTCAGGACGACCGTGGCGTCGGCGGTGTGCACCGCGGCGGCCAGGTAGGCGGCCTTGGGGCCGACGAGGTAGTCGTCGAGGTCCGCCGCGGAGGGCCGGTAGAGCGTCTGCGCGCCGTAGGCCGCCAGGGTGTCCGCGACGTCGGGGTGCAGGTCGCCGTTGAACGCGACGGCGGGCTCGCCCAGGGACCGGGCAATGGTGAGCAGCTCCAGGCTGGCCTTCTTCAGGGCCTGGCCGGGGTTGTCAATGAATACCAGTACTTTTGCCATGTTTGAGAATCCCCTTAGAGCAGCTTCTGGGCGGCCAGGAACTCAACCAGCTTGATGCCGGCATCGCCCTCGTCGGTAATGATGGTGCCGGCGGTGCGGGCCGGGCGCGCCTCGGCGGTTTCGACGGCGGTCCAGGAGCCGGACCGTCCGACGTGCGCCGGGTCGACACCGATGTCCGCAAGGCTCAGCGTGGTGATGGTCTTCTTCTTGGCCGCCATGATGCCCTTGAAATTCGGGTACCGCGGGTCGTTGATCTGGTCTGTGACCGAGACCAGGGCAGGCAGCGTGGCCTCGACGACGTCGGCGTGCGAGTCGCCGTCGCGGCGGGCGGTGAGTTTGCCGCCGTCAAGTTCCAGGGAGGACGCGAACGTGACCTGCGGCAGGTCCAGGCGCTCGGCGAGCTGGGCCGGGACCAGGGAGGTCTCGCCGTCGGTGGAGGCCATGCCGGTCAGGATGAGGTCGGCGGGGGCGTCCGCGCCGAGGTGGCGGATGGCAGCGGCGAGCGCCAGCGAGGTGGCTGCGGCATCTGAACCTGCGAGCGCGTCATCGCTGAGGTGGACGCCTTCGGTGGCGCCAATCTGCAGGGACTTCTTCACCGCGTTGACCGCACCGGCCGGGCCCATGCTCAGGGCGATGACCCTGTTGCCGGCGGCTTCCCCGCCGCGGGCCTCGATCAGCTGGAGTGCGGCTTCGAGGGCGTACTCATCCAGTTCGGACAGGATGCTCTCGGAGCGGTCCGTGGTGTTTCCCTCGCCGGTGAGGTGCCGGTCGAACTGAGCGTCCGGGACGTGCTTGACCAGCACGATGATCTTCAATGTCTCTTCCACTGTGTTTGCAGCAGCCTTCCATGCGGGTGGACAGCCAGCCGGGTGGGGTCGTGGCCACGGAACACCCGGGGTGCCGGGCTGCTCCTAGCTAACCATATCGAGGTGCGCAGCCGCGGCCTGGGTTAAGGCCTGTGACCGGGCTGCTGCGCTGTGCACGGCCGGCGCAGTGGACGGCGAAGGCCGGACAGCACCTGATGGTGCTGCCCGGCCTTCCCGTGGCAACGCTGCCGGTTGCTCCTACTGCTCGGCGGCCGCGCCCAGGGTCACGTCCAGCTGCTGTTCCTTGCCGCCGCGGAGGACGGTGACCTTGACCGAGGCCCCGGCGGGCTGCTCGCGCACGGCGGCAGTCAGCTGGTTCGGATCGCTGATGGTGAGATCCTGGAACTTCGTCACGACATCGCCGACCTTGACACCGGCCTTGTCGGCAGCGGAGCCGGGCTCCACCGTGGCGACCTCTGCCCCGACGGAGAAACCGGACGCCGAGGACGTCGCCGTCTTTTGCTTCACACTCACGCCGAACTGGCCGTGGGTGGCCTTGCCGGTGCTGATGATCTCCTGGGCGACGCGCTTGGCGTGGTTGATCGGGATGCTGAAGCCGACGCCGATGTTGCCGCTGCCCGAGGACTCGCCGCCTGCCGAGGCGATGGCGACATTCACGCCGATGATCTCGCCCTTGGTGTTGACCAGGGCGCCGCCTGAGTTGCCCGGGTTGATGGCGGCGTCCGTCTGGATGACGTTGATCGAGATGCTTCCCTTGTTGGTGGTGCTCTGGCCCTGCCCGCCGTCCGGCGGGGCGAACTGGAAGCCCTGGTCCCCGCCCTGCGAGTTGTCCTCGCTTTCCTTGGGCGCTGCCGAGGAGGCGACGCTGATGGTGCGGTTCAGGGTCGACACGATGCCGTCGGTCACGGTCCCCGTGAGGCCCAGGGGCGAGCCGATGGCCACGGCGGTGTCACCGACGTTCAGCTTGCCGGAGTCTCCCAGGACGGCCGGGACCAGCCCGGAGGCGTTCTGGATCTTCACTACCGCGAGGTCGGACAGCGGATCCGTGCCGACGATCTTGGCGCTGTAGACCTTGCCGTCACTCATGCGGACCTCGATCGCGGCGTTCGCCGCCGTCCCGTCGAGGGTGACGACGTGGGTATTGGTCAGGACGTGGCCTTCACCGTCCAGAATGATGCCGGAGCCGGTGCCACCTTCGCTGCCGCTCGTTGCCTTGATCGTCACGACGCTGGGGGTTGCCTTCACCGCGGCCGCGGTGATCGCATTCACGTCGTCCCTGTTGTTCACGATGACGGGGCCGGCCTGGCTGCTGCTGCTGGATCCGGTGGAGGTGAGGGCCCGGCCCCCCATCAACTGGGTGGTCCCCGCAACCACACCGCCGCCGATCAGGCCGGCGGCAAGGATGCTGGCCACCAGGGTGGGGACACCAAAGGCCGCCTTGCGCTTGGGGGCGTGGGCCGGGTTGGAGGCATAGGGCGAACCGGGCTGGTTGCCGCCATAGCCGCCGTGCTGCGGCTGGCCGTACGGGGCCTGGTTGTGCTGGCCGGGGGCCTGGTTGTGCTGGCCGGGGGCCTGCTGGTTCTGCGCATGCTGTGGCTGGCCGAAGGCCGGGTTGCCGGCGGGCTGGCCGAACCCGGGGCTGTGCGGCGCGGTGGCCTGGCCCGGGGTGTGGCCCTGCTGGACAGGCTCCTGCGGTGCAGCCATATGCTGCGTCTCCGGTGCCGGGGGCCCGCCGTAGACCGGCTGACGCGGGGGGTACACCGGCTGCGGGGCGTTGTCCGCGGCCCGGTCCAGCCGGAGGGTGGGATTCTCGTGCGCTGAGTCCGGCGCGGGGGCAGCCTGCGGGCGCCCCGAGGGGTCCTCGTTCGGCGTGGCCGGCTCCCGGTTCTCTGGTGACGCGCCCTGCGCTGGGTTCTCAGTCATAAGACTTCCTTTCATCCTCGTCTTCATTAACTATGGACGATCTCACTGATACTAGAGCGCATGTTTGCTGGGAGGTTGCTGGACGCCCGAAAGTGCCGCTTCCAGCGTGGCTGTCACCCATGCAGCGCTTTTCGCTGGTGGCATATTCCCGCCGGTGGACGGCCATCTGGGTGCACCATAGAATCAAATGGAATTGCCACAGCGACCTGCGGCTTTACATCTGCGTGGGGGCGCTGCTGCATTCTGTGACGACCGGTTCGGCCCGAACTGGTCGCAGAAGTGCTGAAGGGTTGCACATGCGGTCTACC
>DASWAW010000603.1:0-1785 GCA_036390955.1 Arthrobacter sp. | reverse complement strand
GTCATCGTTCACGCGAGGGAGCGTTTTAGTGGCCGATCAGGCAACTGCGCAAGAATTCGACATCCTGGTACTCGGCGGCGGCAGCGGCGGCTACGCAACTGCCCTGCGTGCCGTTCAGCTCGGCCTCACCGTTGGCCTGGTAGAAAAGGGCAAGCTCGGCGGCACCTGCCTGCACAACGGCTGTATCCCCACCAAGGCCCTGCTGCACTCGGCAGAGCTCGCCGACCACGCCCGTGATTCGGCGAAGTACGGCGTCAACGTCACCCTGGACAGCATCGACATCACCGCTGTCAACGCCTACAAAGACGGCATCATCGCCGGCAAGTTCAAGGGCCTGCAGGGTCTCATCAAGGGCAAAAAGGGCATCACCGTCATCGAGGGCGAAGGCAAGCTCCAGGGCACCGACACCATCGTCGTGAACGGCACCGCGTACAAGGGCAAGAACATTGTCCTCGCGACCGGCTCCTACTCCCGCTCGCTGCCTGGCCTGGAAATCGGCGGCAAGGTCATCACCTCCGACGAAGCCCTCACCATGGATTTCATCCCCAAGAGCGCGATCATCCTGGGCGGCGGCGTGATCGGCGTCGAGTTCGCCTCCGTCTGGAAGTCCTTCGGCGTCGACGTCACCATCATCGAGGGCCTGCCGTCGCTGGTCCCGAACGAGGACGCGACGATCGTCAAGGCCTTCGAGCGCGCCTTCAAGAAGCGCGGCATCAAGTTCTCCACCGGCACCTTCTTCCAGGGCGTTGAGCAGAACGCCGACGGCGTCAAGGTCACCCTGGTGGACGGCAAGACCTTCGAAGCCGACCTCATGCTCGTGGCCGTCGGCCGCGGCCCGGTCACGGCGAACCTCGGTTACGAAGAGGCCGGTGTGACCATCGACCGCGGCTTCGTCATCACCAACGAGCGCCTGCACACCGGCGTCGGCAACGTCTACGCCGTGGGCGACATCGTCCCCGGTGTCCAGCTCGCACACCGCGGCTACCAGCAGGGCATCTTCGTCGCCGAAGAAATCGCCGGCCTGAAACCGGTCGTCGTCGAAGACGTCAACATCCCCAAGGTCACCTACTCCGAACCCGAAATCGCCACGGTGGGCTACACGGAAAAGGCCGCCAAGGCCAAGTTCGGTGACGACCAGATCCAGACCCAGGAATACAACCTCGCCGGCAACGGCAAGAGCTCCATCCTGGGCACGTCCGGCCTGGTCAAGCTGGTCCGCCAGAAGGACGGCCCCGTCGTCGGCGTCCACATGATCGGCGCCCGCATGGGCGAGCAGATCGGCGAGGCCCAGCTGATCGTGAACTGGGAAGCCTACCCGGAGGACGTGGCCCAGCTGGTCCACGCGCACCCGACCCAGAACGAGTCCCTGGGCGAGGCCCACCTGGCTCTGGCCGGCAAGCCCCTCCACGGCTAACAGCTCCGCCCGCACCACCGCAAGAACACCGTGTTTAGTGCACCCGGCCCGAAATGCCGGGTGCACTAAGCTCGATCAAGGCAGCAATCATCCGCACTAAAGATCAATAAGGAGAACGGGGACGACATGTCTGAATCCGTTAACTTGCCCGCCCTCGGTGAGAGTGTCACCGAAGGAACCGTCACCCGCTGGCTCAAGCAGGTAGGTGACCGGGTAGAAGTGGACGAGCCGCTGCTCGAGGTTTCCACCGACAAAGTAGACACCGAAATCCCCTCTCCGATCGCCGGCGTGATCGAGGAAATCCTCGTCGCCGAAGACGAGACCGCTGAAGTTGGCGCTCCTCTGGTGCGCATCGGCGACGGCTCCGGTTC
>DASWAW010000602.1:0-4142 GCA_036390955.1 Arthrobacter sp. | reverse complement strand
GCCTGGCCGGCCTTGCTGGCGTTACGGACGGAGATGTGGACGTATCCGGATGCAACTGACATGGATTGCTTACCTCAATGTGAATGGCCGTCATCGCGGCTCGAATGCTACTTTTCCCCGCAATGAAAACTGGGGAGGGGCGCCCGACTCTGGGCTGGGGCGAATGCCTAGAAACCTTTGGGGTGTAAAAGTTAGGCGTGCATTCGACAACAGCGCTTCTCGGTATCAGCGGGTGGGCTGATCCAAAAAACTGCGGCTGCAGGTGCTGTTGAGTTCTTGTTCACAATTGAAGTGTGCAACGTAACAATGAAAACTTGCAAGTAACAATGGACCCTAAAGTCCACGATGTGAGACGAACCGGGGAATTGTAGCGCAGATCACAATTCTGGCGCGGGTGGAGAACAACTCCGGTTTCGTCCGGCCGGGGCCCTGTCGGGCCACTCCGTCGAAGAGTGTTCGCTCAAAGGGGCCGAATCGCTGAAATCATTCACTGTAAGTCGAAACAGCAAAACCGTTCGCCTACTTATCATTCGATGTCTAGCGTTCCACAGAGTGGTCACCCAATTTTCCGGAAAACAGCCCCGGCCAAGCGGCTTGAGGGATGTCCAGCTCGCTAGGCTGGGATTCACAGGTGCCGCACAGGATCCCCAAAGCCGCGCCTAACCGTCAGATCGGAGAGTTGTCCCATGGCCACCTCGCACTCCATGACCAACAACCTCCCCCAGCTCACCCATCCGGACGGCTCCCCCATCCGCGCTCTGGTCGTGGACGATGAACCCAGCCTCTCCGAGCTCATGAGCATGGGCCTGCGGATGGCCGGCTGGTCAGTTGCCGTCGCCGCCGACGGCCCCGAAGCGGTGAAGCTTGCCAAGGATTTCCGCCCCGACGTGCTAGTGCTGGACGTGATGCTGCCCGGGTTCGACGGCGTTGAGCTGCTGGGCAGGATCCGCGCCTTTGCGCCGGAGGTTCCGGCCCTGTTCCTGACAGCCAAGGACGCCGTCCAGGATCGGATCACCGGGCTGGCCGCGGGCGGCGACGATTACGTGACCAAGCCCTTCAGCATGGAGGAAGTGCTGCTGCGGCTGCACCGGCTGGTCCAGCGCTCCGGCGTGGCAGCAATGGATACAGCCGAACTCGTCGTCGGCGATCTCGTCCTGAACATCGACACGAGGGAAGTGCGGCGCGCGGGCGAGGAACTCCACCTCACCGCGACCCAGTTCGAGCTGCTGCGCTACCTAATGGAAAACCCGAAACGGGTCGTCAGCAAAGCCCAGATCCTGGACCGGGTCTGGGACTATGACTTTGGCGGCCAGGCCAACATCGTGGAGCTCTACATCTCCTACCTCCGCAAGAAGGTCGACGCCAACTACCCGCCCATGATCCACACGGTACGCGGGGCCGGGTATGTCCTGAAGCCGGCGGACTGATCCGTGCCTGCACGCTTCGCCGGGATACGCCCCTCCGGGCTCAACTGGCGCAACCCGTCCACCTGGCACCTGCGCACCCGCCTCGTCCTCGTCGCCATGGCCCTGCTCGTGGCCATCTGCGGGGCCGTCGGCATCGTCAGTTACGCCTCGATGGACGCCTTCCTGACCAAACAGCTCGACACGCAGCTCCAGCAGGCCGCCGGCCGCGCCCGCGAGTTCGGCCGCACCGGCGGCCGCGCCGATCCCCTTGACGCGCGTGGCCAGGGAATCGGCACCCTGAACGCGAGGATCGTGGACGATTCGGTCCGCAGCGCCGGCTTCCTCGCGGAGGACGCCACCCGGAAGTCGCTCACCGACGAGGACGACGAGGTCCTCCTTAAGCTCACCCCACGGAGCGAGCCGGTGGACCGGACTCTGTCCGCCGGAGCCTACCGGCTGGTGGCCGCCGAGACCCCGGACGACGATGTGATCGTGACCGGACTGCCGCTCGCAGAAAAACAGAACACCCTGGCCTCCCTGGTCTGGACCATGGTCCTCGTCTCCGCCGGCGGTCTCGTTGTGATCGGCCTGGCCGGGACGGCACTGATCCGCCGGACCATGAAACCGCTGGACCAGCTCTCCGAGGTCGCCACGCAGGTCTCCCGCCTCCCGCTGGACGCGGGTGAAGTGGGACTTGCCATGCGGGTGCCGGACTCCGCTGCGCATCCGGGAACCGAGGTGGGCAGCGTCGGCCATGCCCTGAACCTCATGCTGGACAACGTGTCCAACGCGCTGGAGGCCCGGCAGAAGAGCGAGATGAAGGTCCGGCAGTTCGTGGCGGATGCCTCGCATGAGTTGCGCACCCCGCTGACGGCCATCCGCGGCTACACCGAACTGATGCGGATGACCGAACACTTCACCCCCGACGGCCAGAAGTCCCTCGCCCGCGTGCAGAGCCAGTCCGAACGGATGACCACCCTGGTGGAGGACCTGCTCCTTCTGGCCCGGCTGGATGAGGGCCAGCCGCTCAAGCTCAGCGAGGTGGATCTCACCCAACTGGCCATCGAGACGGTGAGCGATGAGAAGGTCATCGCCCCGGACCGGGTCTGGCACCTGGAACTCCCGGAAGAGCCTGTGGTGGTCCGCGGCGACGCGACCCAGCTCCACCAGGTGCTGGCCAACCTGCTCTCCAACGCCAGAAAGCACACCGGGCCGGGCACGACGGTTGTGACCGGGGTAAACCGCGCCGCCGACGGAAGTGCCGTGATGACCGTGACGGACAACGGTCCCGGGATCGCCCCCGGGTTCGTGGACCGCGTCTTCGCCCGCTTCACGCGCGCGGATGCGTCCCGGAAGAATCCCGTGACCGTTACGACGCCGGCACCCGGCCGGACGCACGTCCCCCGCCTTCCGGTTCACCCGCCCCGAGCCCTTCCGGGCTCCCCTGCGGCCGCTGCCTCCGCGGCCACGATCACCAGCGCCTCCGCCGAGGGAACCAGCGGTCTGGGCCTGTCCATCGTGCAGTCAATTGTTAAGGCCCATGGCGGAACGGTCAGCGTCACGTCGGTCCCGGGACGGACGGAGTTCACCGTGCGGCTGCCGGAGGCTCCGCCTGCGCCGGACAGTAGTACGCCACGCGAGGCGCAAGACGCCACACCGTTGCCGTGATCTCTGTTACCGAAATGTGACTTAGCCGTCCAAGTCCTGTACGGTTTTTAGCGTGCGGCCATCACTAGGGCCGCATATCCGGATGCACGCCAAGCTCTGCCGCCTCCCGGATTCCGCTGGACCAGGCAGAGGCGGGGGACCCAGAGTTCCCGGGCATTTTGCATCTTTGCGCCCTTGGGGTGAAGCCGACACGTGAATTTCCGTGCGGCCGGATGACCTCATCCGAACCCGACAGCTAACTCCGCAGGCGTTGAGAGGCAATCATGACTGAATTCCAGGCACAATCACGCCCTGACGACGCTGCACAGCCGACCCGCTCCAAGCTGTCGCGCCACCGCGCTCAACCCGCCAAGCCCGCTTCAGCCCTGGCAAGGTTTGGCAAAAGCGTCGGCTCCACCGGCCGCCGGGCGGCAGTCGTTGCCGCCGCATGTGCGGTAATTGTGGGTGTTGGCGCAGCCGGCCACGCGTCCGAGACGGCGGCCCGCAATGCCAGTGCGGGCAATTCCACGCAGGCAGCCAACACGGCGGATCCGCTGGCGCACCTTGATTTCCAACGCGTCCGGGTCGATAACCAGGCCGTGATCCCCGCCGGTGTCGTCGCGGCCCCGCCGGCCGAGGTAAAGCCTGCCGAAGCACCGGCCCCCGCGCCGGCACCCGCACCGGCCCCGGCCCCGGCGCCCGCCCCGGCCCCGGCTCCTGCTCCCGCTCCCGCTCCTGTTGCCGTCGATGACCCCGCCGGCGCGCAGGCCTACGCGGCCGGCCAGCTGGGTTCCCATGGCTGGGCACCCAGCCAGATGCAGTGCCTGATGAAGCTCTGGACGAAGGAGTCAGACTGGAAGACGACTGCCACCAACCGGAGCAGCGGCGCCTACGGCGTGGTCCAGTCCCTGCCGGCCGAGAAAATGGCCAGCGCGGGCGCGGACTACCGGACCAACTACCGCACCCAGATCAACTGGGGCCTGAAGTACGTCAAGGATCGCTACGGCTCACCGTGTGGCGCGCTGAACTTCCACCTGGCCCACAACTGGTACTAAGCAGCACGGCACGGCCGTCCTGAACGGCCCCTGG
>DASWAW010000601.1:0-8363 GCA_036390955.1 Arthrobacter sp. | reverse complement strand
GATGCGGGCCTTGAACGGGTCTGTTTCCATGCCATCGGGGGTCCGCAGGAACTTTTCGTAGACGGCGGCCCGTTCCTCCTGCCCGAGCTGGCGGCAGATGTAACTGGACAGGGCGAGGGAGGCCTCAACCGATGCCCAGCGCCCGCGGTTGCCGTCGAAAGGAAGCACGTTGAGCAGGTCGGCGACGGCGAGGGCGTTTTCGGCGTCCTTGAGGATGATGAACAGTTCCTGCGCGAGGTCGCTGAGGTCCTTGAGGCAGCTGCCGGACTTCGTGTTGATGCCCTTGGCCAGCCGTTCGCTGAGCAGCAGCACTCCCGCCGAGCTCGGGTGTGCCTGCGCAACCGCCTGCACCACGGACTCGGGCGTACCCTCGAGGGCGGGGATCAGCGCCAGGTCCTCCTCGCTGGGGCCGCTCACCGCGGGCGGGGCGGGCGGCAACGGAGGGACGACGACGGCGGGCGCTGCGGCGCCGTCCGCGGTCTCCTTGGCCCGGTCCGGCCCACCGGTGCCGCTCTGGACTTTGCCTTCAGCCGGGGCCGGTTCGACCAGCTGTAGCGTACCGGCGTCCTCCCCGAAGGAGGCTCCCGCGGGCTCGGCAGCGGCCTCGGCTGCGTCTCGCAGAATCAGGACGGTGGAGGCGGCTGCGATCCGGAGTCCGCCGCCGCCGGTCAGGGTCGCCAGGACCACGGCGGGAGTGCCAAAATCGTCGGCCTCGACGTCGACGCGCTGGATTTCCGCGGAACGGTTGCCATCGGGCAGAAGCAGGTGATCGCCGCTCTGCAGAGATCCAGCCTGCTGTTCAATGTAGTTTGGGGCGGCTGGCGGGTGGGTCATCTGGAGTCCTTAAATTCTTTTGCGGTCCGCCCTACAGTCTACAAAGGCGCGCGCGGAAGTCGGGGACGCAGTGCAAACCCCGGGCGTCCCGGGGGATATTGCGGCTGGCGCGGCGCGCGTCAGTTCCCGACCCCGGCGAAGGCCAGGGCCTGCCGGATCAGGGCACCGCGGCCGCCGCTGAATTCCAGCTGGACATCCGAGCTCATGACTTCCTGCGGCGTCATCCAGGTCAGCTCCAGCGCGTCCTGGCGCGGTGAGCATTCGCCGGTGACCGGGATGATGTACGCCAAGGCGACGGCGTGCTGGCGGTCGTCGGTGAAACCGGTGTGGGACGGGGCCGGGAAGTACTCGGCCACCGTGAACGGCACCGGGCTGATGGGCAGCTGGGGAAACGCGAGCGGGCCGAGGTCCTTCTCCATGTGGCGCAGCAGGGCCGCCCGGATGGTCTCCCGGTACAGCACCCGGCCGGAAACCAGCGAGCGGATCATGTTGCCGTCCTCGTCGGCCTGCAGCAGCGTGCCAACCTCATTCACAAACCCGAGCGGATCCAGCCGGACCGGGACGGCCTCGACGTAGACCATGGGCAACCGGCCGCGCGCCTCGAACAAATCTTCGTCGGAGAGCCAGCCGGGGTTCGGGTCAGGAGTGCGAACGTTCATGGTTAAGTTCTACCCCATCACCGTGCCTCGGGCGTGGTCCCACTCACCCGGCGGCCGGTGCCGCCGAAATCCAGAGGGGCGGGTGGGCGGCCACACCGTCGGCATCCGGGTTGGCCACATGCAGGGTGGGGATGGCGGCTTCCTCAATGACCGCGGCCTCGTGCCCCGCCTCGCTGAGACGCTCCCGCAGGGAGTTAAGGTCTCCGGCGTATTCAAAGCCCAGACCGGCACGCCCGGCCCCGGAGCCTGCACCGACCATCATGATCCCGCCGTTCTTCGCCGCGAACGCTTCGGATTCGGCAGTGTCGCCGGCGCCGGTGCCGCTGCCCGGAATCGGGCGGGGCCGGGCACCGATATCCCGCAGGGTTCTCGCCGCAGCGACCGCGTCCTCGGCGAACCAGACGGCGACGACGGCGATGTCCGGGTCCGCTTCCGCCGACCCGCCCCAGCTGCCGTCCTCGGCGCGCGCGGCCGCGTCAGCCAGGAAACTGAACCCGTCCGCGGCGGTGATGCGGCAGGACTGGCCGTGGTCCGCGTCGATGAGTTCCGCGCTGGTACCGCCCTCGGCGGCCCCGGCCTCTTTGGTCCGCCGCGCGAATTCCTTGAGATCGCCCACCTCGACGCCGAGGGAGGTGGTGCCGTCCTCCGTGGAGCCCGCCTCGGCGAAATGCAGGGCGAGGCGGCCGGAACCGGCGTCGAACTCCCGCCAGGTGGGCTCGTCAACGGTCTTGACCATGCCCAGGTCGGTGAGCAGCCGCTCCCATTCATCAAGACGGGAGGTGAAGTGGATCGGGCGGACACGCAGCATCGTTGCTCCTCAGGGTGAGACGGATTCCAGCTCTCAGGGATATCGTGCCACCAAAGCACTGCTTGTGGTCAGGGCACAATGGTGCCATGGCTGTTGAACTCGAGGAACTGCTGGTGAAGGACGCGGCCGAGTGGCGTGCCTGGCTCGAGGCGCACCACGCGGAGAGTCCCGGTGTGTGGCTGGTGCTGCACAAGAAGGGCGGCGACGTCACGGAACTGGACTACGAGGCCGCACTGCTGGAAGCACTCTGTTTCGGCTGGATTGACGGCCAGGGGCGGCGCCGGGACGAGGGGAGCTCCTTCCAGCGGATGACCCGCCGGGGACCGAAAAGTGTGTGGTCCGCCCGGAACGTGGAGCGGATCGGGCGGCTCGAAGCCGCGGGCAGGATGGCTCCGGCCGGACGCGCCGCCGTCGAGAGCGCGAAGGCCGACGGCCGTTGGGAAGCCGCTTACTCGGGTGCGGCAACGGCGGAGGTGCCCGAGGATCTCGCCGCGGCCATCGCCGCCGAGCCGCGCGCGCAGGCGATGTTCGACGTCTTGACCTCGGTGAACAGGTTCGCCCTGATCTACCGCACCAACGGGGTCAAGCAGGCCGCCACGAGGCAGAAGAAGATCGCGGGATTCGTCGAAATGCTCGCCCGGCACGAAGCGCCGTACCCGCAGACCAGGCGCCCGCCGCCCCCTGACGCCTAGGGAGTTCCCAGCGGACGTCCGGCAACCCGGCAGTTTCGGGTGGCACAATCAGCCAATGCCCGTTGCCCAGCACGAACCGAGCACGTCTGGCGCGCCCTTGGTGCGGTCGCAGCGCGCGCTGTTTTTCGGCGCCGCCGGCCTGCTGGTGGCCGGCGAGGGGGTTTTCTGGGTGGTTCTGGCCGCGGTCCAGTCGAACAGCGGCCTTGCCGCTTGGGACGGGCCCGTGCATGACGGCCTGGCGGCCTCGCGGAATACCCTCGCCACCGCCGCTCTGGCGGCCGTGGCCACCGTGACGTCCCCGTGGTGGCTGACCGTGACCGGAGCCGCCGTCGCGGCGGCCTGGGGGATCTGGAGGCGGGAACTTTGGCGGCCTGCCCTGCTGGCCGGGGCGATGGCTGCGACCTTGGGGCTGTCGACCTTCATCCAGCATCAGGTGAACCGGGCCCGGCCTTCCGCGGGCGGCTTCCTGCTGGGACCGGATGACGGCCTTTCATTCCCCTCGGGGCATACCTTGAGTGCAGGGGTCTTCCTACTGGTGCTGACCTATCTGTTGGTGTCCGGCCGAAGAAAAAGTCCGACGGCGGTGCTTGCCGTCGCTGCCGCGTCCTCCGGCACCCTGGTGGTCGCCCTCAGCCGGATCTATCTGGGCTACGACTGGCTGACCGACGTGTTGGCAGCCGTGGGCCTGACCGTCGCCGTCGTCGGGTGCGTCATCCTGGCGGACGGCCTCCGCGCGGCCAGCCGCGCCGTGCCCGAGGCGCCGCGCCCGGGGCGGCACGGCCGAGGCGCCGCGTCCGGGGCGGCACGGCCGAGCTAGAATCCGACGCCCAGGGCCTGGGCGATGACCACGGCTGACGCCGAGGACCACGCCTGCGGATGGCACGACGCCGGATAGGGGACCGCATGGCCTGCCTCCCCGGCTGTGATGCCGGCGAACAGCTCCGGCAGGCGGTGCCCGAACGCGCCGGACGCGGCCAGGAGGCCTTCGGCGATGGTCCGGGCTTCGGCGAGGAACCCCTCCGCAAGCAGGCCCCGCACCGCGATCGCGGTGTCGTGGCTCCAGACCGAGCCGCAGTGGTAGCTGAACGGCCAGAAACCCGCGGCGCGCCGGGACATCGTGTGCACGCCGTAGCCGGAGAACAGCTCGGGGCTCAGCAGCCGGTCCGCCACGATCCGCGCCTCCGACGCATCGAGGATTCCGGTGCCGAGCAGATGTCCCATATTGGACCCCGGGATGTCCAGCGGATCGCCGTGCCCGTCGAGGGCCATCGCGGGGAAGGGCCCGCCCTCGTCCTCGACCCAGAAGCGTTCGCGGAAGTTCTGCTGCAGCGCCTCGGCGAAGTCCCGCAGCGCCTGGCCCCCGGGTTCGCCGTAGGCGTCGAAGAGGTCGGCGGTGTCCACGGCGGCCTGGTAGGCGTAGCCCTGCACCTCGGACAGGGCGATCGGGCCGTCCGCCAGGCGGCCGTCGCGGAACTGCATGGCGTCCCGGGAATCCTTCCAGCCCTGGTTGCTGAGGCCATGGCCGGTGGCGTCCTGGTAGCTGAGAAATCCGCTGTTCGCGGTTCCGGTCGCGCCCCGGGCGGCCAGCAGCCATTCCACCGCCCGGGACGCGTTGGGCAGGAGCGTGCGCACGGCGGCGTCGTCCAGGCCGGCCTGGCCGAGTTCGGCCAGCAGGCACAGCCACAGCGGGGTGGAATCCACGGCGCCGTAGTACACCGGGGGCAGGCGCAGGCCCTGGCTCTCCAGCACCAGCTCCTTGGACCGGAGCTCGTGCAGGATTTTGCCGGGTTCCTCGGCGGCGGCGGGGTCGTTTTTTGTGCCCTGGAAGGCTGCCAGGGTGCGCAGGGTTCCGGCGGCGAGCCCGGCGTCGAGCGGCAGCAGCAGCCGTGCGGCCCAGAGCGAGTCGCGCCCGAACAAGGTGAAATACCAGGGTGCCCCGGCGGCGAGGAACGGCGCGTCGGGCAGCTTCCGGGTGGCCAGGCGGAGGCCGGCGAGTTCATCGAGGGCGTTGTCCAGCAGCAGGCCCAGGGCGCCGGACGGTTCGGCGCGGACCCGGCGCGACGCCGGCGGCCGGGCTGCCACCACGGCGTCCTCGCTGTCGGCCAGCACGGCCTGCCATTCCGCTTCGAACGGGCGTCCCCGCCCGGCCGTGCCGCGCCAGAGCAGCCGCTGGCCCGCGGCGACGCTCCCGGGGGCGGCGACGGTCAGGGTCCGTCCGCCGTCCCGCCAGCGCAGGGTGGAATCGTCCGCAGCGAACGGCTCGGAGGGATCCCGGAAGCGGCTCAGGCGGATGGCGGCCATGTCGGTGAAGTCCGCGGCGAGCCGGACCTCGATTTCCACGTCGAGCGATTCGAGGGAGGTGCGCAGCTGCAGGGAATGCCGGACGACGCCGGGAGTGACAGTCCAGGTCTGGAGAAGCTCGACGGCGGGGTCCTCCGTGGGCCCGGGGATGCCGCGGACCAGTCCGCGCACGCGCAGCACACCGCCGGCCTCGGCCTCGACCGTGGCGGGCTCCGGTTCCAGCCCGTTTACCCGCACCTCGGCCCGGCACAGCATCCGGGTGTCCCCGTGCAGCAGGCCGGTGAACCAGCCGCCGCCCGCGGTGCCGGAGGAGCCGGAGGCGTCCGTGCCGGGGCCGCTGGCGAGCCGGCCGTCGGCGTCGAGCCACAACTGGGTGGGGGCGGCAACGGAGCAGTGCTGGCGGTGGAGCGCTGGCTGGACTGTCATGCGCCCCACCCTATGCCGGGAGCCGGGCCCGCTCAACGGGCCCCGCGGGGCATGGCCAAGATGGGGGAGGAGCCTACGGGGAAGGGGCTGCGCCCGCGGCGGCTAAGCCGGGGGCAGGTCCTCCATCGGGAAGGCCACTGCTTCGCCGACGACGCGGAGGCAGAGCTCGGTGCCGGGACGGGCGATGGAGGCGTTCCAGTGCCGGATGGTGATGATCTCGCCGCCGCCGGGGTACCGGTGGTCGGCCACGGCGCCTTCCGCGAGGACGGGCGGGACGGCGAGTTTGAGCCGGACGGTGGTTTCGGGCCCGAAGTAATCGGTGTCCACCACCACGCCGCGGATCGGGCCGTCCTCGGCGATCCGGATCTGCTCCGGGCGCAGCATCAGCTGGACCCGGCCCTGTGCCGGAGGCCGGCGCACGGGGATGCCGCCCAGCGAGCAGGTGGCGAGGGAGCCTTCCATCCAGGCGTCGAGGATAACGGCGTCGCCCAGGAATTCGGCCGTGGCCCGGTCGGCGGGGCGCGTGTAGACGATGAACGGGTTGCCGATCTGCGCCAGCCGCCCGCCGCGCATCACCGCCACCTGGTCGGCGAAGGACAGCGCCTCGCCCTGGTCGTGGGTGACCAGGATGGTGGTGACGCCGGCGTCGTGCAGCACCTTGCCCACGGCCCTGCGGGTGGCCACCCGCAGGCCGGCGTCGAGGGCGGAGAAGGGTTCGTCCAGGAGCATCAGTTCCGGCTCACGGGCGAGGGCCCGGGCCAGGGCCACCCGCTGCTGCTGCCCGCCGGAGAGCTCGTGCGGGCGGCGCTTGGCCATGGCGGGGTCCAGCGACACCATTTCCAGCAGTTCGGCCACTCGGGCCTTCACGCCGCGGTGCCCGCCGGTGAGCTTGGCCGCGTCGAGCCCGAAAGAGATGTTCTGCCCGACGCTCAGGTGCGGGAAGAGGGCGCCGTCCTGCGCGACGTAGCCGACGTGGCGCTTGTGCGCCGGGACCCAGACGCCGTCGCCGGCCACCTTGGCGCCGTTGAGCGAGATGCTGCCGGTGTCCGGGTGTTCAAAACCGGCGATCAGCCGCAGCAGCGTGGTCTTGCCGGAACCGGAGGGTCCCACGATCGCCGTCGTGCCGCCCTTCGCAACCGAGAGGTTGACACCCTGGAGGACCGCCTGGGCGCCGAAGTTCTTGGTGACGGCGTCGATTTCCAGGTGGCTGTTGGTGCTGGCGGCCACGGACGCGGCGAACCGCGGTTCCGGGAGCCGGGAAGGGCTGTGGTCGGTCACTGTCCCGCTGCTTTCTTGGACTGCTGGAAGAGGAGGTAGGTCATCGGTGCCGAAATCAGGATCATCAGCAGGGCGTAGGGGGCGGCGCCGGCGTAGTCGATTTCGCTGCTCTTGCTCCAGAACTCGGTGGCGAGCGTCCGGGTGCCGTTGGGGGAGAGCAGCAGCGTCGCCGTCAGTTCGTTCACGATCGCCAGGAACACCAGCGCGGCGCCGCCCGCGGCGGCCGGTGCGGTGAGCCGCAGCGTGACCCGCAGGAAGGCCAGCAGCGGCGGCTTGCCGAGGGCCTGCGCGGCCTCGTCGAGTTCCTTCGGCGCCTGGGCCAGGCCGGAGCGGATGTTGACCAGCGCGCGCGGCAGGAAAAGCAGCACGTAGGCCGCGATCAGCAGCGCGGACGTCTGGTAGAGGTTGGGCGCCGCCTTGATGCTGACCGTCACGAAGGCCAGTCCCACCACGATCCCGGGCATGGAGCTGGTGATGTAGTTGGACAGTTCCAGGGCCTTGCTGAACCAGCTGGGATGCCGCACGGCCAGGTAGGCCATCGGGAACGCGACGACGGTGGTGGCCAGGGCGCCGGCGAGTCCGTACGCGAGGGTCTGCAGCAGGGCCGGAAGGAACTCTTCCGCGGCCCAGATGTCCGGTCCGCCGGAGACGATCCAGCGCAGCACGAAGGTCAGCGGCAGCCCGAAGGCCAGTGCGGTGAGCGCGATCAGGAACAGCTGGGCCGGGAGCTGGTAGGCGTGCAGCGGAAGTCGCAGCGCACGGGCCTGGGCGCCGGAGCCGATCCTGGCGTACCGGGCACTGCCGCGGCTGCGCACTTCCACCAGCAGCAGGATCAGGCACAGGAACACGAGGACGCTGGCCAGCATGTTCCCGGCGGTGCCGTTGAAGGTGGACTGGTACTGCACCATGATCGCGGTGGTGAAGGTGTCGAAGCGGATCATCGCGAAGGCGCCGTATTCGGCCAGCAGGTGCAGCGACACGAGCAGCGCGCCGCCGGTCATGGCGATCCGCAGCTGCGGCAGCACCACGCGGAAGAAGGCGCGCCAGGCGCCGAGGCCCAGGGACGCGGCGGATTGTTCGATGGCCGGGTCCAGCCGGCTGAGCGTGGCGGCGGCAGGGATGTAGACGAGGGGGAAGTAGGACAGCGTTGCGATCAGCACCCCGGACCACAGGCCCTCGAGCGACGGCACCGCGGAGACCCAGGCGTAGCTGTTGACGAAGGCGGGGATGGCCAGCGGGGCCGCGAGCAGCACGGCCCACCATTTGTGCCCCTTGAGCTGGGTGCGTTCCACCAGCCACGCACCGCCCACCCCGAGGATGAGGCACAGCGGCACGGTGACCAGCATCAGCAGCACCGTGTTCAGC
>DASWAW010000600.1:0-3852 GCA_036390955.1 Arthrobacter sp. | reverse complement strand
CCGACGGCCCTGCCGCGGGCGGCGTGGATGGCGTCCACGAGGGCACCCTCATGGTTGGACTGGAAGCACTCGACGTCGAGGCCGTGCGCCGCGCCGGCGTCCTTGGCGAGCTGTTCGACGTCGGCCAGGGTGGCGGTGCCGTATTTCTCGGGTTCGCGGGTGCCGAGCAGGTTCAGGTTGGGTCCGTTGAGGACCAGGATGGTGCCGCGGCCGGCGGGGGTGGCTTCGCTCATGCCTGCCAATGTATCGCGTTGGGTTGCGGGCCGCTGCCCCGGCGGCGGAAACGGCGTGCAGATGACCGCCCCGGCACCTGGTGCCCCGGCCGGCCGGCTCTGGCCCGCACCGGCCCGCCTGCCTAAACTGAAAGGACCACCGTGCGGAGCTCCCGTACCGGTCAGCTCGCGCGGACAGCCCGATCTCGGAGCAAATCATGCGCAACATTTATGCAGGAAAATCCATCCGCCAGGCCGCCGTGGGCCTCCTCGCCCTTGCGGCGTTCCTCGTGCCGGCGCCCCTGGCCACCGCCGCCCGAGCGGACCGGGATGACCGGACCTCGGTGATCAGACTCCCCGGCGCCACCGGCGCTGAAGGCATCGCCGCCGGGGAGGGCAGCACGTTTTTCGCCGGCGACCTGCTCAACGGGAACATCTTCCGGGGGGACATCGACCAGGGCAAAGCAAAACTGTTCATCACGGCCCCGGCGGGCCGGGCAGCCGTCGGCATGAAGGTCGACCGGGAAAACGACCTTCTCTTCGTCGCCGGCGGGGGCACCGGCCAGGCCTATGTCTATGACCTGGAGACTAAGAAAACCGTGAAAGTCTACGATCTGGCGCCGGCCGGTGCCAGCTTCATCAACGACGTCACCGTGACCCACGACGGCGCGTGGTTCACCAACTCCCGCGCCGGTGAGCTCTACCGGATCCCGATCGGCCGCGACGGGAAACCCGGCAACGCCCGGACCCTGGCGCTTGCCGCACCCGCCGGAACCGTGGATGCGGGGTTCAACCTCAACGGCATCGCCGCCGCCAACGATGGCCACCGGCTGATCGTCGCCCACACGGGCCGCGGGGCCCTGTACAGCGTGGATCCGGAAGACGGGTCGAACAGGTTGATCGACGTCACCGACTCCTCCGGGGCCCCGGTCACCCTGGCGAACGTCGACGGCATCGTCATCCGTGACGACACCCTCTGGGCCGTGCAGAACTTCAGCAACCAGGTCAGCAGGATCGACCTGAGCGGGTCTCTGCGCCGCGGCGAGGTGCAGGAAGTCATCACCAGCAAGAACTTCGACGTCCCGACGACGGCGGCGCTCTTCGGCGATACCCTCGCCCTGGTCAACGCGAAATTCGCCACCCCCGCGGCAACCAGCTTCGAGGTGGTCCTCGTCAGCGCCTGCTCCGGCGGGTGAGGCCGGAACGCACCCTGTTTGTTTCCTGCGGTGCTCGCCAACCACGGAACCGGCGGCGGCATGGGCCCTGGCGGCAGAAGTCCCTAACGGGTCGCGAGCCGCTCGATCCGCCGCAGCGCGAGGGCGCACACCGGAAGGTAGGCGGGTGCCCACCACGGGACGGTGAAGGTGACAAGGCAGCCGCCGGCCTGCGGTACGACCCGGTGGCCGGTGGCCGGGATCCCCGCCACGGACCAGGACCAGTACCGTCCCGGCTCAAACGCTGTCACGGTGTAGGGCAGCACCACACCCAGGACAGTGCGGACCTTGCCCCGGCCGCCGAGCCCAAGGACTCCGGCTCCGGGTCCGGTTTCGGGCCCGTCTGCGGCCACGGCCGGGATTCCGGCCGTGGCCGGCTCGACGCCGGTGATCGACGGCCCCCAGGCCGGCCACATCCCGGTATCGGTGAGCAGCGCCCAGACGTCCTCCGCGGACGCGGCGATCCGGCGCGACACGGAGAAGGTCACCGGGGCCGCCCGAGGACGGCCAGTGCGGCGCGGTGGCCGCTGGTGAGCGCACCGTTAATGGATGCCGTCTCCCGGTGGTCGCCGCAGACTATCAGCCCGGACGGGCTCTCCAGCGGCTGCTGGGACCGCAGGGGTGGCGGCTGCCGGGGCAGGGCATGCGGGATCTCGTGCCTCGCGACCAGCTCCCAGCCGGCCGTGGAGCAGCTGAAGAGGTCGGCCGCGTGGCGGCGGACGTCGTCGTCAGTCGGGACCGGCCGACCCGGGCCCAACAGCGCGGATGTCTGGATCAGGTGCCGCCCGAAGGGGGCGTAGCTCGGTGCCGCGTTGGAAATGACGGCCGCGTTGACCAGCGGCCCGCCCGGGTGCGCGCGGCCGTCGACGTGGAGCATGTCCACCCCGCTGGGGACCGCGTCGGACGCGAACCAGTGCGTCAGCACCCCCTTCATGGCCGGCACGTCGCCGCCGGTCAGCCCGGCGGAAGTGACCGGATCGGCGGCAAGGACGACGTGGCGGGCCCAGATCCTGGCATTCCGGGCGGTGACCAGGGTCCCGTCTCCGTCCGGAGTGACCGACTCCACCCGGGTCAAGGTCCGGACCGGGGTTGTGAGCGTCTCCCCCAGCTGCCGGGGGAGGGCCTGCATGCCGTCCCGCGGCAGCCCGGGCACCCCGGTCGCAAAGACCCGCACAAGCTGCAGCGCGAATTCGTTGGAGGTGCTGCCTTCGTCCTCCAGCAGGACTCCGGCGAGGAACTGGTCCACCGCCCGGCGGAGTTCGCCGGAGCATCCGGCCCGGTCCAGCGCATCCCGCAGCGGAAGATCACTGCCGGGATGCCGCCGGTGCCCGGCGAACCCCGGGGCGGCCCACCGCAGCAGCGCCGTGACAGCGCGGGGATCAAGCAGTCCGCTGCGCAGGGTCTGCAGGATCAGGCCGGGCTCGCGCACGGGGTGGGCGAGGACCGCGAGCGAGTCCTGCCGGCGGACCCGCAGGCCGGCGCCGAAGGGCTGCAGCGCCAGGGCCTCGACGTCGACCCAGCGGCGGACCGCCGGGTACGCGGGATTGAACACCTGGAAGCCGCGGTCCACGAGGAAGCCGTCGATCCGGTCAGTCCGGATCCTGCCTCCCACGTCGTCGGAGGCTTCCCACACCTGCACATCGCGCCCGGCGGCCTGCAGCTCCCGGGCGCACTGCAGCCCGGCCAGGCCGGCACCAATGACCAGAACATCGCAGGTGTCAGTCACCGCTGCAACGTTCCGCCCTTGGCGGCCCGGGCCGGGTGCGTGCTCACTTTCTCAGCGAGTTCGCGATCTGGGCCATGACGGTGTTGTCGGCCAGGGTGGTGGCGTCGCCGACTTCGCGTCCTTCCGCGACGTCCTTGAGCAGGCGCCGCATGATTTTGCCGGAGCGGGTCTTGGGCAGCTCGGGCACCACGAGGATGGTCTTGGGCTTGGCGATCGGCCCGATTTCCTTGGCGACGTGGTTCCGGAGCTCCTGGACGATCGCGTCCCCGGTATCCACGGCGTCCCCGCGCAGGATCACGAAGGCGACGACCGACTGGCCGGTGGTTTCGTCGGCGGCGCCCACGACGGCGGCCTCGGCGACGGCGGGGTGGGACACGAGGGCGGATTCGATTTCGGCCGTGGAGAGGCGGTGGCCGGAAATGTTCATCACGTCATCGACCCGGCCGAGCAGCCAGATGTCGCCGTCCTCGTCCTTCTTGGCGCCGTCACCGGCGAAGTACATGGTCTCGAAGCGCGACCAGTAGGTTTCCTTGAAGCGCTCCGGGTCGTTCCAGATGCCGCGCAGCATGGCCGGCCACGGCTCGCGGATCACGAGGTAGCCGCCGGAGCCGTTGGGCACCGACTCGCCGGCTTCGTCCACGACGTCCACGGCGATGCCGGGCAGCGGGACCTGGGCGGAGCCGGGCTTGGTGGCCGTCAC
>DASWAW010000599.1:0-2033 GCA_036390955.1 Arthrobacter sp. | reverse complement strand
CCGCGTCGAGCGCTTCAACGCTCGCTTCAAGGGCTTCGGCGGCAAGAAGTAACTTCTTCTCCCCAAGGTCTTTTGGAAAAGCCCGCACCGGTGACGGTGCGGGCTTTTTGCGTCCTGCGCTGAACCGCTCCGTGCGGCAACTCCCGCGTCCTTACGCGTGGCAGGATTAAGGGCATGACATCCCTTCCACCGGTCCCCGGTTCCAGCAGCGCTGACGACGGCGGTGCCCGCCGCCACGGGGAATACAAAGTTCCCGGCGGAAAACTCGTCGTCGCCGACGTCGACGTCGTCGACGGCGTGCTGGCCAACGTCTCACTCAGCGGGGACTTCTTCCTGGAGCCGGACGAGGCACTGCTGGACATCAACCGGGCGCTCACGGGCCTCCCGGCGGACGCCTCCGCGGCGGACATCTCCGCCGCCGTCTCAGCGGCCCTGCCTGACGGCTCCGTCCTGTTCGGCTTTTCCGCCGACGCCGTAGCGGTCACCGTCCGGCGCGCCCTCGCGAAGGCCACCGGCTGGGCGGACCACCACTGGAACATCATCGGGCCCTCCGTGCTGCCCACCCACGTGAACGTCGCCCTGGACGAGGTGCTCACCGAAGAGGTCGGCGCGGGGCGCCGCAACCCCACCCTGCGGTTCTGGGACTGGGAGGAACCGTCGGTGGTGATCGGCAGCTTCCAGTCCGTCCGCAACGAACTGGACCCTGCCGGCGTCGAGCGGCACGGCATCAGCGTGGTCCGCCGGATCAGCGGCGGGGGAGCGATGTTCATGGAGGCCGGGAACTGCATCACCTATTCGCTGTACCTGCCGCAGACCCTGGTGGACGGCATCAGCTTCGCCGACTCCTACGGGTTCCTGGACGCCTGGGTGATGGCCGCACTCGAGAAGATGGGGATCAGCGCCTTCTACGTGCCGCTCAACGACATCGCCACGGAGCAGGGCAAGATTGGCGGCGCCGCACAGAAGCGGCTCGCAAACGGCGGGATGCTGCACCACGTGACCATGAGCTACGACATCGACGCCGACAAAATGGTCGAGGTGCTGCGGATCGGCAAGGAAAAACTCTCCGACAAAGGTACCCGGAGCGCCAAGAAGCGGGTGGATCCGCTCCGGCGGCAGACCGGCCTTGCCCGGGCCGAGATCGTGGCGGCCATGATGGAGGTCTTCGCTGAACGCTATGCGGCCACGCCCTCGGAACTGACCGAGGCTGAGCTCGCCGCCGCGCACCACCGGGTCGAGGCCAAGTTCGGCACTCCGGAGTGGCTGCACCGGGTGCCTTAAGCCCCCGCCACCCCGTCGACCCCTAACTGCCGTTCAGGGCCGTTCAGGGCCGCCAAAAGGGCGGTTACGGTGCACTCGATAGGGGGTCCGCGGTCAGGGGCTGGGCTGTCAGGGACTGAGCCGTGAGGGCGCGGTGAAGGTGGCTGCGCTGTTCGGTGATGATGCGGCGCAGTGCCCGCGGGGCGTCCGGGTGCCCGGCCAGCCAGTGGTCCGTCCGGACGATCACGGGGTGCGTCTCCGGGCTGCCGCCGTCCAGGTCCTGTCCTGCCGGGTAGAGCCCGCGGACGATGCGGCTGGCGATTTCGATGCTGCGCCCGGCCCACACGTCTTCCAGGCACTCAAAATAGGGCTCAATGAAGCCACGCAGCAGCGGTGCCGGGCCGGTGTTGAAACCGGCGATGGTGGCGCTGAGCAGCTGGTTGGAGAGGGAGGTGCCGTGCACTGCCTCCTGCCAGGCGGCATCCTTCACGGCAGCGTCGGGACGGGCCGCGAGGGCGGTGGCGTGTCCGGATTTGCCTGCCGCGGTGTTGTCCCGGGCCAGCTCCGCGTCGAGCTCCGCCACGGTGGCCTTCCCGTTGGCAGCCAGGGCGTGCCAGAGGTTCCAGCGGAGCTCGGCATCCACGGACAGGCCCGCAATGACGGTGCTGCCGTCCAGGATGCCGCAGAGCAGGTCCAGCCGGCTGCTGTCGTAGCGGCTGGTCGCGGCGACCGTGCGCACCCACGCCAGCTGCTGGTCGGAGCCCGGCACGGCC
>DASWAW010000598.1:0-14113 GCA_036390955.1 Arthrobacter sp. | reverse complement strand
TCGAAGTCAAACCTGGTCCCGGCTTTCCAGGCCTCGGGCAGGTTTCCGTAGGCGGGGATGCCGCCGGCGTCCTTCAGCATCCGGGCCAGGTGCAGCAGGTTCCAGGTCATGAATGTGGTGTTGCGGTTGGTGAAGTCGCTGTCCGGGCCGCCGGAGCCTTCATCGAGGTAGCTCGGGCCCGGCCCGACGGGGCCGATCCAGCCGGCGTCGGCCTGCGGGGGGATGGTGAAGCCGATGTGCTGGAGGCTGTAGAGGACGTTCATGGCGCAATGCTTGATGCCGTCCTCGTTGCCGGTGATGAGGCAGCCGCCCACCTTGGGGTAGAACGCCCACTGTCCCTTGTCGTTGAGCTGGCCGGAGTGCGCGTAGAGGCGTTCGATCAGCTTCTTGGTCTGCGAGGAGTTGTCGCCCAGCCAGATCGGGCCGGCCACAATGACGATGTCGGCGTCCCGAACGGCCGGATACAGCTCCGGCCATTCGTCGGTCTGCCAGCCGTGCTCGCGCATGTCCGGGTAGACCCCGCTGGCGATGTCGTGGTCCACGGTCCGGATGACCCGGGTGGTGACGCCGTGTTTTTCCATGATCCGGCGGCTGACCTCGATCAGGCCCTGCGTGTTGGAGGTCTCCGGGGACTTCTTGAGGGTGCCGTTGAAGTACACGGCTTTGAGGTCGCTGTAATCGGCGGGTGTGGCGGCTGTGGCATTCACTTTGGTGCTCCCTGCGGTCGCTACGGACAACGGAAAATCAGTGAGACCTCACGTTCGGCGGCGGTTAGAGGGGCGCCGCTCAGCTGAGCTTGTGCAGGATGGCGGACGCGTGGGCCGCCAGGCCGCTGCCGCCTTCGGAACCCTTGCCGGTTGCCACGTCCCAGCGCCAGAGCAGGTTGCCGTCGACGAGCCCGAAAATCCGGGTGGCGGCCGTGTACTCCTTGGAGTGGCTGCCGCGCATCACCATGTCGGTGCTGAGCTGGATCTGCGGTCCCTTGATCTGGCCGTAGTACAGCTCGGAGATCCCGCCGGGGTGGGAGATCGAGACGGAGATGTCGAAGCCGCCGTCTTTGTTGCGCAGGGCCTCGACCTCGTCGGCGCTTTTGAGCACGGGAACGATGTCAGCCGGGATCAGACCCGGGCCGCCGTCTTCCTCGCGCTGCTTGCGCTCCAGCGCCCAGAAGCCGGTTTCGACGGTCAGCGGGCGCAGCCGGGTGCCTTCGTCGTCGGTCAGCCAGCTTTCGGCACGGTACTGCAGGTACGGCAGACCGTTGTGCGTGAAGGAGACGTGTTGGACGAAGTGCTCGGAATCCTCTTCACCGGCCCCCAGCCGGCCTCCGCCCTCCCACTCACCAATGAGCCAGGACAGCGGAACGATTTCGGGCGTCAGATCTGTCGGTATTTCAATCGGCACAGCAGCTACCTCTGGAAACGAAGACGGCTAGTAATTTCTGGCTGTTACTTCTGGCCTTTGAAGAGGCGGTAGACCACAAAGCCGGCGAACCACGCCATGGCCAGGCTGGCAACGCCAAGCAGAACAAGGAAGAAGATTTCAAATGCAAGTACGGACATGATGCCATCCTAGCGCTTTAGTAGATGAGTAGTTTGTCTATGAAGTAAGCCAGCGAACCGACGGCGGAGACCGGGCCCAGCCCTATTCCAAGGGCTGCCGCAAAGCTTAGCGATTCGCCGCGCAGGATCACCAGCCGGCGGAAACTCGCCAGCACAGCCCCCACCACAACCCCGACGATCGCGGCCGGCAGCACGGCGATGTCGGAGAAGACCAGGCCCGCGAGCGGCCCGGCCAGCCCGGCCCCGACGACGGCCAGCGGCGCCACGATGCGGTCCGGCCAGCGGATCAGGCCCGCCAGCAGGGCGATTGCGGCGCTGATCGCCGCGACCAGGAGCATCTCTTGCACGCCGTTGAAGCGGGAGCAGGCGATCCATCCGGCCCCCAGGCAGGACAACATGACGCCGGCCGAGGAACCGAGGGTGGACTCCAGGCGCTGCGCCTGTCCCGTGCCGCGGATCAGCTGCATCACGAAGATCGCCATGACGCCCGCCGCCATAAACGACGGCGTCCAGTCCAGGAACCCGGGGGCCGGCAGGTAGGTGGCGGCAATGGCGGCGCCGACACCGGGAAGGGCGATCAGGGCGCCCAGGGTTTTCCGGGCGGGGATGCCCAGGAAATGCGGCCAGCCGATTCCGACGCCGGCCGCGGTCAGCACTCCCACCGCCAGGAGTGCCTCCGGTGAGCCGTAGGACGCGCCGACAATTGCGGCGAGGCCGGCCAGGCCGATAATGCCGATGATCCAGGACTTCACTGGTCACCCGGCATTTGTTTCTCCGGCGTCTGTTTCTCCGGTATCTGACTTCCGGTCATCGTCGTACCTTCGCTCACTGCGGACCCCAATTCGACCTGATTAATGTCGAGGGGCGGCGGGCCCCGACGGATCAATCCTGCCCTATGTGACCGTTTTGTGTCGCAAAAGAAACGAACGCGGGTGACGGAACCGTGTCCGGGAAGCGGCCTTTAGGTATACTCAAAGCCAGCTACAGACGCCCAACGATGCGCGGACACCCCTTGGAGGAAACATGTCGCACATCCTGCTACTGACGAACAGCACCGGCTCATCGGTGGACGTACTGCCTGCACTGGAACTGCTGAACCATCGGGTCCATATCCTCCCGGCCGAGCCGACTGCGCTGCTGGAGACCGACCCCTGCGACATCGTCCTGCTGGACGCCCGCAAAGACCTGGTCGGGGCACGCTCCCTGACCCAACTGCTCAAGGCCACCGGCCTGAGCGCCCCCCTGATGCTCATCCTGACCGAGGGCGGCATGGCCGCCGTGTCCTCGGCGTGGGCGGTCGATGACATCCTGCTGGAGTCCGCCGGGCCCGCCGAGGTCGAGGCCCGCATCCGGCTGGGCGTCGCCCGGGCCGTGACGGAACAGGACGATGCCCCGAGCGAGATCCGGGCCGCCGGCGTCGTCATCGACGAGGCGAGCTACACCGCCCGGGTCAACGGCGCACCGCTGAACCTGACCTTCAAGGAATTTGAACTGCTCAAGTACCTGGCGCAGCATCCCGGCCGGGTCTTCACCCGCCAGCAGCTGCTGACCGAGGTCTGGGGCTACGACTACTACGGCGGCACCCGCACGGTGGACGTGCACGTCCGCCGGCTGCGGGCCAAGCTCGGCGCCGACCACGAGAACCTCATCAGCACGGTCCGCAACGTGGGCTACCGTCTGACGCTGGTCCGGCATCCCGAGGAAGAACTCACCGAAGCCTGACACAGAAAAAGCCCCGGACCACAGGTCCGGGGCTTTTTGCTTGAGTGGAGGACATACGGGTCGAACGTATCGAGGCCACCCCAGTGGTGGATCCCCCTCGCACCTGACCTGCCGTTCCAGCAAACATGCTCTGGACCGGACAGCCGGATGAGATAACGACTATACGTAACAGTTCCGGAAACCGCAAAACCGGCCCCGCCCGCCCGCACCGTATAGCCTTGCACCATGAGTCATGCGCATCCTGAAAACTGGCCCGTTCTTGCCGCCCGGGGAGCCGCGGATGCGCAGCTCCTGAAGGACGTCAAAGCCCTCGCGGCGGCCGCGGAGGAGTCCGACGGCAACCCGCCGCTGTCCGAACAGACGCTCGTGACGCTGCGCGCCGCCGGCGGGGACGAGGACACCAGGACGGCGCTGACACTCGCCCTTTACAGCCCCGATGAGAAATCCGACCCGGCCACGGCGCAGGACCTGGCCGGGGTCGCCGTCGTCATCGAGGAGCAGGACGGCACGGGCGTGCTGGAACTCGCCGTCCACCCCAGCTACCGCAACCAGGGCGTGGCAGGCCGGCTGGTGGGCGAGCTCAAGAACACGCGCGGCTTCGCCGGCCTCAAGGCCTGGTCCCACGGCAACCACGAGGCCGCGGCCGACCTCGCCGCTCGCTACGGCTACGGCCCCGTCCGCGAGCTATGGAAGATGCGGCTCACCAGCGCGGCGGCTGAGCTGCCCGACGTCGCCCTGCCCGACGGGGTGACACTGCGCGCCTTCGTCCCGGGCCGGGACGAGGACGCCTGGCTCGCGGCGAACCGCGCCGCGTTCGCGCACCACGCCGAGCAGGGCAACATGAGCCGGGCCGACCTGGACGCCAGGATGGCGGAGCCGTGGTTCGATCCCGCCGGTTTCCTGCTCGCCGTCGACGCCGCGGACCGGATCCTCGGCTTCCACTGGACCAAGGTGCACCCCCGGCACGGCGACCACCCCGCAATCGGCGAGGTCTACGTCGTCGGCGTCACACCCGAGGCGCAGGGCAGCGGACTGGGCAAAGCGCTGACGGTCGCCGGCATCCGGCACCTGCAGCATCAGGGCCTGCACGCCGTGATGCTCTACGTCGATGCGGATAACATTCCGGCCGTTTCGCTGTACCGCCGGCTGGGCTTCACACGCTGGGATGTCGACGTCATGTACGCCCCGCTGGAAGGGCGTTAATCCATTCGGCAGACATCTGGTCTGCACCCGGGGAAATCCGGACCGCCCGAAAGCTGATCGCTGGCTGATTGCTTGTAAGGTTGAAGCTAAATCGCGCCAGCATTAGGAGAGACCATGCAACGGGAATCTGCCCGGACAGCCACGTCTGAAGCCGCCACGTCGGACAAGAAAGTGCGACCCGCGCGTGCCCAGTTCGGCTCCTCCGAAGTGCCTGCCTCGCGGGCCACCCAGGACCGCATCGACATTCCCGAATTCGCGCCCAGCCTGGAACCGGCGGGCGACTTCAGCCCGGACCGCTTCCTGGACCGGGAACTGAGCTGGCTCTCCTTCAACGCCCGCGTGCTGGAACTGGCCGAAGACCCGGACCTGCACCTGCTCGAACGCGTCAGCTTCCTCTCCATCTTCGCGTCCAACCTGGACGAGTTCTTTATGGTCCGCGTCGCCGGGCTCAAACGCCGGATCGCCACCGGCCTGGCCGTCCCCTCCCCCGCCGGGCTCAGCCCGGTGCAGGTCCTCGAGCAGATCGGCGAGGAGGCCCACCGGCTGCAGCAGCGCCACGCCCTCGTCTACGCCGAGCAGATCCGGCCGGCGCTGGCATATGAGCACATCCATCTCATGCACTGGGACGAACTCGATTCCCAGGCCAAGGACCAGCTCAGCGCCATGTTCGCCGAGAAGGTCTTCCCGATCCTGACGCCCCTGGCCGTCGACCCGGCCCACCCCTTCCCGTATATCTCGGGGCTCTCGCTCAATCTCGCCGTGGTGGTCCGCAACCCGGTCAGCGACAAGGAGCTCTTCGCCCGCCTCAAGGTCCCGGACCAGCTCCCCCGGCTGATCTCGGTTGACGGCCCGCGCGCCGGCTCCGTGCCGGGCCGGGTGGCCCGCTTCATCGCCCTCGAGGAAGTCATCGCCGTCCACCTGGACCAGCTCTTCGCCGGGATGGAGGTGCTGGAGCACCACACCTTCCGCGTCACCCGCAATGAGGACCTCGAGGTCGAGGAGGACGACGCCGAGAACCTGCTGCAGGCCCTGGAAAAGGAACTCCTGCGGCGGCGCTTCGGGCCGCCCGTCCGGCTCGAAGTCACCAACGACATCAACCCGAACATCCGGGCGCTGCTGATCCGCGAGCTTGGCGTCGAGGAATCCGAGGTCTACTCGGTCCCCGCGCCGCTGGACCTCCGGGGCCTCTCGGTCATCGCCGGAATCGACCGGGCGGACCTGCACTACCCCAAGCATGTCCCGCACACGTCCCGGTACCTCAACGAGTCGGAAACGTCCAAGGCGGCGAACGTCTTCGCGGCCATGCGGCGGCGGGACATCCTGCTGCACCACCCGTACGACTCCTTCTCCACCTCGGTGCAGGCGTTCCTGGAACAGGCGGCCTCGGACCCGAAGGTCCAGGCCATCAAGCAGACCCTGTACCGCACCTCCGGCGACTCGCCGATCGTCGACGCCCTGATCGACGCCGCCGAAGCCGGCAAGCAGGTCCTGGCCCTCGTGGAGATCAAGGCCCGCTTCGACGAGCAGGCCAACATCTCCTGGGCCCGGAAACTGGAGCAGGCCGGCGTCCACGTGGTCTACGGCATTGTGGGCCTCAAGACACACTGCAAACTCTCCCTCGTGGTCCGCCAGGAAGTGGACGGACTGCGCCGCTACTGCCACATCGGCACCGGCAACTACCACCCCCGGACGGCCCGCTACTACGAGGACCTGGGCCTGCTCACGGCCAATGAGCAGGTGGGCGAGGACCTGTCCAGACTTTTCAACCAGCTCTCCGGCTACGCCCCGAAATCCACGTTCAAGCGCCTCCTGGTGGCGCCCCGGTCGGTCCGGTCAGGACTCATCGACCGGATCGAAACCGAGATCCGCAACGCCAAGGCGGGCCTCACCGCCCGGGTCCAGATCAAGGTCAACTCGATGGTGGACGAAGCCATCATTGATTCCCTGTACCGCGCCTCGCAGGCCGGCGTTCCGGTGGACATCATCGTCCGCGGCATCTGCTCGCTGCGCCCCGGCGTGCCCGGCCTCAGTGAGAACATCACCGTCCGCTCCGTGCTGGGCCGCTTCCTCGAGCACTCCCGCGTCTTCGCTTTCGCCAACGCCGGGGACCCCGTGGTCTACATCGGCTCGGCGGACATGATGCACCGGAACCTTGACCGCCGCGTGGAGGCCCTGGTGCAGCTCACCAGCGGCGACGACACGACCTACGTCATGGACCTGCTGCGCCGCTACATGGATCCCGGCACCGCCAGCTGGCACCTGGACAGCCAGGCCGAATGGACCCGCCACCACCTCGCCGAAGACGGGCGCGACCTCGAGGACATCCAGTCCTGGCTGCTCAATTCCCGCTCGCGGCAGCGCTCGGCCGGGCTGCGGTAGGGGCTCTGGCATTGAGTAGCGATTCCCTGGTCGCCGACCAGACAGACCATCTCGGCGAATCGATTGCGGTTGTGGCTGCCGGTGCTCTGCCGTGGCGCCTCTCCCCGTCCGACAAGGACAAACTCGAGGTCCTGCTGATCCACCGCCCGCGGTATGACGACTGGTCCTGGCCCAAGGGAAAAATCGATCCCGGCGAGACCGTGCCCGAGTGTGCCGCCCGCGAGGTCGACGAGGAAATCGGGCTGAAGGCGCCGCTGGGCATCCCGCTGCCCGCCATCCACTACCACGTCCCCGCCGGGCTGAAGGTGGTCCACTACTGGGCGGTCGACGTCGACGGGGCCTCGATCCTGCCGGACGGCAAAGAAGTGGACAGCGTCATGTGGTGCTCGCCGGAGAAGGCGGCCCGGCTGCTGAGCAACCCGAGCGATGTGGCCCCGCTGGAACATCTGGAGGCCGCCCATGCCCGCGGCGAACTGAAAACGTGGCCGCTCGTGATCGTGCGCCATGCCAAGGCCAAACCGCGCTCCTCCTGGTCCAAAGCCGAAGGCGACCGGCCCCTGGCTGTCACCGGAATGCGGCAGGCGCAGGCAGTGGGGCGGCTCCTGCAGGCCTGGAAACCAATGCGCATCGTCTCCAGCCCCTGGCTGCGGTGCGTGGCCACCATCGCCCCGTATGCCAAGGCATCCGATGCGAAGGTGAAGCTGAACGAAGCCCTCACGGAACACCGGCACGGCCGGCACCCGCACAAAACGGCCGCCGCCGTCGAGGGCCTCTTCGACAAGCAGCGGGCCGTGGCCCTGTGCACACACCGTCCCGCCCTCCCCACCGTGTTCGCCCAGCTGGGAAAGCACATGGGGTCCCGGCTCCGCGCCCTGCTGCCGGACACCGACCCGTTCCTTGCCCCCGGCGAGATCGTCGTGTGCCACGTGGCGCACCACAGCAAGGCCAAGGTTGTCGCCGTCGAGCGGTTCAGGCCCTTCGACGACTGAGGTCCTTGACCCCTCCACCCTGCCGGCCCTAGTTTGTATCAAACACTTGATACATTGCCGCAGAATCTTTGGGGGATTTCATGCCGCTCCAGCCCAGCCTGCCGCCGCTGCTGTTGCTCGGCCCGCTCCTCGCCGCGTTCGCCGTGTACGGCGTGCTGCGCTGGGTGATCTGGGCACCGCGCACGGGAACCTCGCCGGCGTCGGTGTCGGAGCATGCGCTGTGGGTGGGCGTCATCGGCTGGCTGGCGAGCTCCCTCCAGGCGGCGATGAACGTGGGCATCATTTCGGCCGCCCCCTCCGCCGGGGGCGCACTGACCAGTGCCGGGACGATCCTGCCCGCACTGGCTTGGCCGGTCCTGGGCTGCCTGACCGTGCACGCCCTCGGCCAGGTAAGTTACCCGGGGCCGCGGCGGATGCGGCGGCAAGCCGTGCTATCGGTCCGGCGCGTCCGGGACTTCCTGCCGCGCCGGCTGGCCCTGACCGCGGCAGCGATCTTCCTCACCGCCGCCGCGGCCATCGCCCGCACAGCCGCCCTCCCCGGATTCGCGGCCGTCCCTCCCACCCGGGTTACCGACGGGGAATACACCCAGTTCAGCGGCGGGGGTGAGGGCCGGATCCCCGGCCCGGACGTGGCCCTCTGGCTCGGAGGGGCCCTGCTGGTGCTGGCCGTCGGCACCTGGCTGGTGCTGTGGCTGATCGCGAGCCGCCGCCAGCTGGAATCCCTCGACCCGGCCGACAACGACGTGCTGCGGACCATCGCCATGAACCGGCTGCTCCGGACAGTCTCCACGGTGGCCGCCGGGCTGGCCGCGATCGCCGGGAACTTCGCGGCCAGGCCCGATCCGGCCCAGGGAATGACGTCGTGGGGGAACCCGGAAGCCCTGGCGTGCGGGGTGGTCCTGCTCGTCATGTGGGGTTGGCGGCCCCCGCGGCTCGCGACCGCCGGGCTGGGCGCCCGGAACCGGCCGGACCCGGGGATCGCCGCCGGCCGGCCGCACCCGGCGGCCACGTTCGTCTCCTCCCTCGGGGCGTTGCTGGGGCTGGCGGCCGCAGTGCCGCTGCTGGCCGGGGCCTTCCTCTCCCAGGCCCTCCTGGCCGCCGCCAGCTACGGTGTTGCCGGCGTAGCGGCGTTGATCGCCGCTCTGGTCCTGCTGGTCATTGCCGCCGGGGAACTCCTGCTGCAGCACAACTACGGACGCCCGGACGCCCGCCGCGGCTGGCCGCGGCAGCCGGTGAGCCCAGCCCTGCTGACCACTGCCGTCCTGGCGCTGCTGGTCTTCCTCGTCGTCCTGGGTGTCACCGCTCTGGGGCTGGCCCGCCTCTCCGAGGGCCCGGGCTGGGTGCCGGCCGGGCTGCTCACGGCCGGGGTCGGTGCCGTCGCCCTGCCGGTGCTGCTCCTGGTCCGGCGCCGCCAGGGCGTTGCCGGCGCCCCGGCGGGCATGGACTCGGCGCTGCGCGCCATTACGGTCCACCGGGTGGTGCGGACCCTGGCTGCCGCCCTCGCCGCCCAGGCCGGGATCCTGCTGCTGACCCAGAGCAATGCCTGGGCGGCCGTGCTGGGCCGCTCCGCCTTCGGCGAGACCGACCCGGCCGCGACAACCTGGTGGCCGGCGATCGCGGCCGGCGCGATGCTGGGGGTCGCGGCCACGGTCATCGCCGTCATCCCGGTGCGCGGCCCGGCCCGGCCCGCCCCGGCTCCCCTGCCGAGGACGGAAGTCTCCGCGTGACGGCCGGGATCTCCGTGGACCTGGACTCGGCCACACCGGCCTATGAACAGATCCGGGCGCAGGTCGCCGCGCTGATCGCCCTCGGGGCGCTGGGGCCGGGCAGCCGGCTGCCGACGGTCCGGCGTCTTGCCGCGGACCTCGGGATCGCCGCCGGGACCGTTGCAAGGGCCTACCGGGAGCTTGAGCAGGCGGGGCTGATCGTCACCAGGCGGCGCAACGGCACCGTGGTCGCCGGGACGCCGGCGACCGGAACGCCGCCCGCTGCCGGGGCGCCGGCCGGCACCCCCGAGTCGGGCACCGTCGTGGCGGAGGTGGCCGCCGCCGTCGAGCATTACGTTGCCGAGGGCCGCCGGGCCGGCTTCGACGACGCCGCGCTGCTGGCAATCCTGCGGACGAAGCTCACCCACCAAGACGAATAAGGCTGGGACCGGACTTCTCAGTAGACTGGGACGGTGAGCATTCCAACGCCCTATGAAGACCTGCTGCGCGATGTCCTGGACCACGGCACACACAAATCGGACCGGACCGGGACCGGCACCCTGAGTGTGTTCGGCCGTCAGATGCGTTTCGACCTGAGCAAGAGTTTCCCCCTGATCACCACCAAACGCGTGCACTTCAAGTCCGTCGCCGTGGAACTGCTCTGGTTCCTCCGCGGGGACACGAACGTGAAGTGGATGCAGGACCAGGGTGTCACCATCTGGAACGAGTGGGCCGACGCCGACGGCGAACTGGGCCCGGTCTACGGCGTCCAGTGGCGTTCCTGGCCGACCCCCGACGGCGGCCACATCGACCAGATCGCCGAACTCATCGAGAACCTCAAAACCAACCCGGATTCCCGCCGGCACATCGTCTCGGCCTGGAACGTCGCCGAGCTCAAGGACATGGCCCTCCCGCCGTGCCACGCGTTCTTCCAGTTCTACGTGGCCGACGGCAAGCTCTCCTGCCAGCTCTACCAGCGCTCCGCGGACACCTTCCTGGGGGTCCCGTTCAACATCGCCTCCTACGCCCTGCTGACCTGCATGGTCGCCCAGCAGACCGGCCTGGAGCCCGGCGAGTTCGTCTGGACCGGCGGCGACGTCCACATCTACGACAACCACATGGACCAGGTCCTCAAGCAGCTCACCCGTGCCCCCTACGAGTACCCGCAGCTGAACATCACCCGCAAGCCGGAGTCCATCTTCGACTACACCCTCGATGACTTCGAGGTGGTCGGATACCAGCACCACCCGACGATTAAGGCCCCGATAGCCGTATGAGCAACGACAATATGCCGGGCGCACAGCCCGCTGACTTTACCGGCACGCTGGACGCCCTTTCCGGGCTCGGCGTCATCTGGGCCCAGACCAGCACGGGTGTCATCGGCAAGGACGGCGGCATGCCGTGGCGCCTCCCCGAGGACATGCGCCACTTCACCCGGCTCACCACCGGCCACCCCGTGATCATGGGCCGCAAGACCTGGGAGTCATTTCCGGACAAATACCGTCCCCTGCCCGGGCGGACGAACATTGTCATCACCCGCCAGGAAGGCTGGGGCGCCACTCCCGTTGCGGAGGGCGCCATCGCGGTGAAGTCCCTGGACGACGCACTCCTGGAGTCCCAGTTCGCGCCGGGCCACGAAATGGTCTGGATCATCGGCGGCGGCAACATTTATGCGCAGTCCATGGACCTCGCCAACGTCGCCGTCATCACCACGATCGACGCCAGCACCGAGGGCGACACGTTCGCCCCGGACCTCGGCTACGACTGGACCATGGGAGCGAGCCTGCCGGCGGACGGCTGGGAGACCGCCGACAACGGCACCCGCTACCGCATCAACGTGTGGCGCCGGACGGAGGGCTGAAGCATGATGACGACGAAATCCGAAACCCTCTTTGTGCTGGGCTACATGCTGCTGCCCCTGCTGGCACTGCTCTCCGCGGTCGTGGGGCTGACCATGATCCTGGGCGGCAACAAGATCATCGGAGCGATCGTGCTGGTGGTGGTCACCCAGGCCTTTGCCTTCGGGGCGTTCTACGCCCTCCGGAAGCGCAAGCACGCGCTGCTCACGGAGCACGACGGCGAATAGCGGCGCCTTCCGCTCCGGCTCCGGCTCCGGGCGATGGGGAGTTCACCCCATCGCCGGGCACCGCCGTTCCGGCTACATTGGTGCCGGTTAGATACTCACACCGGAATACACCAGGTCCCGGTCGCAGCCGGTTAGGCTGATGCAGGTAAAAGGGGGATGCCGCTATGGCAGGAAACTTGTGGGGCGCCGACGTCGCCCAGTTGCGCACACTCGCACAACAGTTCGGCAAGACGTCCGAGACGCTGCTGCGGCAGTCCGCCACCCTGACGTCGGCCATTAACGGCAACACGTCGTGGAAGGGCGCCGACGGTGCCCGCTTCACGTCGGACTGGAACGGCAACCACCGTGCCCTGATCCAGAAGACTGCGCAGGCCCTCAAGGAAGAGTCCAAGCGGCTCATGACCCACGCCGAGCAGCAGGAGAAGGCCAGCAACGCGGCCGCCGGCGAGGGCGGCGGGCCAGGCGCCCTCAGCCCGGGAGGCACGGGCTCCCACGGCAACTGGGCTGTCCTCGGTGGAGCCGCAGCCGTTGGCGGGATCCGGGCCGCGATGGGATTCCAGAAGAACATCAAGGCCCCGCTGACGCTCGCTAAGCACGCCAGCCAATTCGGGTGGGTGCTGAAGAACCAGCGCGCGGATTTCATCAAGTCATTCGTGCAGGGGAAGCACCGGATCGGCGGCCCCGGGTTCGCCCCGCACCGGTTGCTTAGCAACCCGGCCCTGGACGACCTGCTCAAGGGCTCCACGGCAGCGAACCGCGGCCTCGCCGCGATCGACAAAGCCTCAGACATTGTTTCGCTGAAGAACCTGAACAAATACCTGGGCCCGCTGGGCAAGTTCGAAGGGGTCTTTGCCGAGAAGCCGTGGCTTGGCGCCGGGACCAAACTTGAGTGGCTCGGCAAGTCGGGCCTCGCGAGAGGCCTGGGCTGGGCGGGCGTCGGCTTCAGCGCTGTCGACTCGGTCCGGAGTTTCGCTGATGGCGACGTCAAGGGCGGGATGGCCAGCGCGGGCAAGGGACTTCTCGGCGTCGGCTGCTTCCTGCCGCCGCCCGCCGGAACTGTCTGCCAGGTGGCCAGCGTCGGGATTGCCATCTACGAGAATTGGGACACCATCTCCAGCGTCGGCAAAAACGTCGGTGAGGGCATCGTCAACGCGGTGAAGGATCCGGGCGAGTTCGTCAGTGATGCGGCCGATACCGTCAAAGATGCAGGCGAATCCGTGGCCAATTTCTTCGGCTTCGGGGATTAGGAGATCCACATGACTGTTCAGGATGAGACACAGCAGGAGCCGCGGCTCGGCGTCGACATGATCGGCTTTGGCGTCGGTGAGTTCGCCTATCTGCTCAACGTGTTCGAGGGGCCGGCACGGGACCGTTCGGTCAGCGTTTTCCGCGCCCAGGACATGGTGGACGATGTCACACTCTCCACGGCGGGCGCATCGTCGCTGATGGCGCGGGACATGGCCACCATCGATGATGACGGTGACCTGGGGGTCACCGGAGTGGCCGCAGCGGTGGCCACGGCCCTGGGGCAGGCAACCCGATGGACCGAAGTCTCACTGCTCACCGGCGATTCCATGGACAACGTGGTGCTGGTCGAGGCGCCCGGGGTGGCCCTCATGCTGCAGCCGCGGCTGCTGGGCACATGGTTCGTCTTCGCCCAGGACCCCAGTATCAGCTCCGCCGAAGCGACCTTCCGGCTGGTTCGCCAGCACGTCGAGCAGAACGCCGGCGGCTCCGCCTACCTCGTGTTCAAGACCCTTGACGCCGAACAGCACCTGCTGGTCCGCAGCGAAGGCAAAACCTGGACGACCGGGATCCCCAACTTCGCCACGGACGAAGTCGCGGAAAGTGAAGGCCTGAACGACGCGGCCCTGCTGCGCGCCATTGAGGATTCCCGTGGCCAGGCGTAGTCCGGATGTGCCCCAGGAACCGGGCTACCCCGGCCCAGGGACCGGGGACGACGGCCTGATTCACCGCCGGGCGGAGAACGGCGACATGGTTGCCTACACGCCCGGGGAATACGGGGTCCGGAAGGACGATGGCCACGGGCTGGTCAAACCCGTCAACTCCTCCGGGGGCCTGCTCTTTTTGGCCATCCTTGCCTCGCTGTTCGCCGGCGGGGTCGCCTACGGCCTGGTCCGCATCGCGATCGACGGTACCTGGGAGATTCTGGGCGACATCTGGTGGACTATCCCGGTGGGAATCCTGGTGCCGCTGGTCGCCTGGAGCAGCTACGCCAAGGAGCGCAAGGCAGAACAGTTGCGCAACGCCCGCAACCTCCCGCGGCCTGTTGAGTAGCACGGGCGGCGTAACCGGCTGCGCCCCGCGGCCAACAAAGTCTAAACTGGCCCAATGACTACAGCAGCTACTCCGTCCGTTGGACTGGTCGGTTGGCGTGGCATGGTCGGTTCCGTCCTGATGCAGCGCATGCAGGACGAGGGCGACTTCGCCAACATCAACCCGGTATTT
>DASWAW010000597.1:0-3311 GCA_036390955.1 Arthrobacter sp. | reverse complement strand
AGGAGGGCGATGAACTCGCGGGCCTGCTTGATGGAGATATCCGAGTGGCGCGTGAGGGCCTCCGCCGCAGCTTCGGTGTCGCCGCTCTTGGCCAGAGTGCGGATCCTGCCGTAGATCTCGTCGTTGAGCATGTTGCTGCTGACCTCCCGTGTCACATCGCCCTTGCTGGCGATCGCACGGTAGCGGTAGGCGAAACGCTGCGGCGCGTCGTCGTCGTCCTCGCTGGGCCCCTCCTGGGGCGCTTCGGGCCGGAAGGGCTGCGGGTGGGCGGCGAGGGCGCCCACGGCGTCGCGGGAGGCCCGCAGGCCGTCTCCGGTGGCCTCGAGGTACAGCTTGATGGCGGCCATGGCCTGTCCTTGGGCGATCAGCGCGTAGAGGCGGCGGTGCTGCTCCTGGCTGAGTTTGGCTGCGGACGCGCGTGCCAGTTCGAGGGAATCACGCCCGGGCTGGGGGGCCGCCTCGGGCCGGGACCGGGCGCCACGGCGGCCGAAGGCGCGGGCACCCAGCAGAACGCCGGCACCGACGAGCGCCAGAATCAGGAGCGGGATGAAGAGGGATTCCATGAAACTACAGCCGATCTACATAATTCTTGGCGGTCAAAAGATCTGAATGGGTGGCCTGCCGCAGCAGCTTAATGGCCTGGATCTTCTTGCCGTTCCGGGCCAGCGACTGGAGTTGCAGCGCGAACTGCGGGTTCAGCTGGCCGCCGGGCAATACGGGTCCCTGGTAGCCGGGCTGCCCCACGGCGGGTGCCGATCCCGTCTGGGCGCGCAGGGCCCTCCGGGCATGGTCAGCCTGCTGTGACTGCTGCTGTTCGTTCTGGCTGGGCCGGGTGACAGCGTCCACGCGGGCACGGGCGGCCGTGGCGGCCTGGACCTGTGCGGCGTAGTGGGCCTGTGAGCGGACAGCCAGTTCCTGCTGATAGCGCTCCGCGTCGGAGATGCCGAAGTCCCGTGGTTTGAGGGCCGTGGTGACGGCCCAGAGGACTGCTGCCAGGATGAGGGCAGGCAGTATGACTAGCAGTACATCGCCCATGTGAAGAGCTTATGCCAGATCGCAGTTATCCACAGCACATTCTGCGTTTGGCATACCGTGCCCCGCTCGAGGCGTCAACCGCGGACTTTTATGTGAGGACCATCACCAAATGTGCATATTTGGGGTCTCCTGTGGCCTCATGTGCCGCCCGGTATCCCCAGCCGCCGCCCGGCCGCTGTGGATGAACTCTGGCGAAAATTCTTTTGTGTCCACAAGGTGAACCCAGCGTTTCCGCAGGTCAGCAGCTGATTTCAGCCATAACTAATTATGTATCCACAGCTGGTTCCACAGGCTGTGCACAAGCTGGGGGCAGTAGTGCACAGCTTATCCACAGGGGTGGCGGCCGGTCGGGTTGGTACCTGCCGGATCGGAGGCTAACGTTGCTGGATATCGAGCCGTGGATACGGAAATCCGCTGCTGGCGGCCTTATGCCTTCCCTCTTATGCCAGGTCCTGCACGGCCGTACCACGGCTGTGGATAACCGGGCGTGAGGGGGTGGCAGCCAAAGTGTCGGAGCCGGCTGATAGGTATTAACCCGTCGGGCCTACGCCGGCGCCGACGCCCCGGGCACCAACGCCCAGGGCATACGCGTCGCCGGCGCACGGATGTCCGCCGCGGCACACAATGGAGGACGGCAGTTTTGTCAGTTACGCATCTGGACTCAGTCGAGGGGACTCGTGGAGCCGAAGGCAGCCGCAAGCCGCCGCAGGACATTCCCGCCGAGCAGTCCGTCCTGGGCGGCATGATGCTGTCCAAGGACGCCATTGCCGACGTCGTCGAGATCCTGCGGGGTGTGGACTTCTACCGCCCCGCCCACGAGACCATCTACGAGGCCATCATCGACCTCTACGGCCGCGGCGAACCTGCCGACGCCGTCACCGTCTCGGATGAACTGACCAAACGTGGCGAGATCAACCGGATCGGCGGCCCCGCCTACCTTCACGAGCTCATCCAGACGGTTCCTACGGCCGCCAATGCCGGCTACTACGCGGAAATCGTGGGCGAACGCGCGGTATTGCGCCGCCTGGTCAACGCCGGCACCAAGATCGTCCAGCTCGGCTACGGCCAGGACGGCGAGGTCGAAGACCTGGTCAACCAGGCGCAGGCCGAGATCTACGCCGTGGCCGAGCGGCGCACCGCGGAGGACTACGTTGTCCTCAAGGACGTCATGGAGTCCACCGTCGACGAGATCGAGGCGTCCGGCCACCGCGAGGAGGGGATGACGGGCGTGCCCACCGGCTTCTACGAACTCGATGAGCTCACCCATGGTCTGCACCCCGGCCAGATGATCGTCATCGCGGCCCGTCCCGCCGTCGGCAAGTCGACCTTTGCGCTGGACTTCGCCCGCTCCGCCGCCATCAAGAACAACCTCGCCACCGTCATGTTCTCCCTGGAAATGGGCCGGAACGAGATCGCGATGCGTCTGCTGTCCGCGGAGGCCACGATCGGCCTCCAGGACCTGCGTAAGGGCACCATCAAGGACGAGCAGTGGTCCAAAATCGCCACCACCATGGGCCGGATGAACGACGCCCCGCTTTTCATCGACGACAGCCCCAACATGTCGCTGATGGAAATCAGGGCCAAATGCCGGCGCCTGAAGCAGCAGCATGACCTCAAGCTCGTCATCCTTGACTACCTGCAGCTGATGAGCTCGGGCAAGAAAGTGGAGTCCCGCCAGCAGGAAGTCTCCGAGTTCTCCCGGGCCCTGAAGCTGCTGGCCAAGGAACTCCAGGTCCCCGTCATTGCGCTGTCGCAGCTGAACCGTGGCTCCGAGCAACGCCAGGACAAGCGCCCGATGGTCTCTGACCTTCGTGAATCCGGTTCCATTGAGCAGGATGCCGACATGGTCATCCTGCTGCACCGCGAAGACGTCTACGACAAGGAATCACCGCGCGCCGGTGAAGCCGACATCCTCATTGCCAAGCACCGTAACGGCCCTACCAAAGACATTGTGGTCGCCTTCCAGGGCCACTACTCGCGGTTCGCCAATATGGCCGCCGACGCCGGGGGCGGCGGCTTCTAGCGGCTACTGTCCTCTGGACCGGAGCAGGTGGTTGGGCAGCCGGGTCCCTGGCGCCCGGCCCCGGATCTCCAGCAGTTCGCGGGCGTGTGCGTGCAGCCGCTTGTCCTCCTCGGACACCGGCACCCACTGGGGGATTGGAACCGACGTGCCGTGTTTGTCGCGTGCCACCATCACCGTCAGGCAGTATGTCGTGAGCTCCAGTTCGCGTCCCTTCGGGTCCCCCGAGCGGACGTGGACGGCAATATGCATTCCC
>DASWAW010000596.1:0-4015 GCA_036390955.1 Arthrobacter sp. | reverse complement strand
GATTACCGTCAAGCGGGCCCGGCCGCTGCTGGAGAGCATGGCCCTGGCGGCACTGATGGCCCCCGCCGCTCCGCCCGCTTAGCTCCCAAATCCAGTGCATCCACCGCGGCCGGTCCGCGTAACGGGGGCACTTTGCCGCGGGCACGCTGGGAACCAAGGCGCCGCCGTCGTGGATTGCGCTCAAAGTGCCCCCGGACGGAAACAACCCGTCCCGGAACTCCCCCAGGAACAGCCCGGCACACAACAAGGCTGCCGGCCGCCCCGGGAAGGGGCGGCCGGCAGCCGTGAGCTCGGAGTCGCTAGACCATGGCGAGGGCCATGCCCGGATCGGACAGCATGGCGCCGAGGTCCTGCAGGAATCGTGAGCCCTGCTCGCCGTCGACCAGGCGGTGGTCGAAGGACAGGCTGAGCGTCATGACCTGTCGCAGCGCCACCTCGTCCCGGTACTCCCACGGCATCTTGCGCACCGCGCCCAGGGCAAGGATGGCGGCCTCGCCCGGGTTGAGGATGGGCGTGCCGGCATCGATGCCGAAGACACCGATGTTCGTGATCGAAATCGTGCCCCCGGACAGATCGGCCGGAGCGGTCTTGCCCGCACGAGCCGTGTCCGTCAGTTCAGTCAGCGCCGTGGAGAGCTCCAGCAGGGACTTCCGGTCGGCGTCCTTGATGTTCGGCACGGTCAGTCCGCGCGGGGTGGCTGCCGCGATGCCCAGGTTCACGTAGTTGTACTGGACAATCTCCTGCCTGGCCTCATCCCAGCGGGTGTTGAGCGTCGGGTGGTTCTTCAGCGCGATGAGCACGGCCTTGGAGACGAGAGTCAGCGGCGTGAGCTTGTAGCCGGCAAATGCGCGGCTGGCCTTGAGCTTCGCCAGCAACTCCATGGTCGGCGTCACGTCGATGGTCAGGAACTCGGTGACGTGCGGTGCAGTGAAAGCACTGGAGACCATCGCGGCGGCGGTGAACTTCCGCACGCCTTTGATCGGCGTCCGGGTTTCCCGCTCACCCTGCGCCGCGGCGGGAACCGGCACGGACAGACCCGCCAGGTCCTGGGGGGCCACCGGCAGGTCTCCCCCGCCGACGAAGTTGCGGACGTCGTCGCGGGTGATGAGCCCGAACTCCCCCGTGCCGGTGATCAGGGCGAGGTCGACGCCGAGATCCTTGGCGAGTTTGCGCACCGGCGGCGTGGACCGCGGGCGTTCTTCGGAACCGGAGGTGGTGCTGGCAGGCCGGGCCTCGGCTGGCGCGGCCGGAGCAGGCGGAGCCACCGGGGCAGCTGCGACGGGCGCAGCAGCCGGGGCAACAGAAGCGGGCGCAGCCACAGGAACAGAAGCAACCGGGGCAACTGTGACGGGCACGGCCGCCGGGGCAGCGAAGCTCCGGGCGCGGCGGGCCGGGCGGCCGGAATTCTCCAGGACAGCGCCGTAGCCGACGAGGTTCGGTTCGCGCTTGGCGGGTGCGTCTGCACCGCCACCTCCGGCACCGGCAGTTCCGGCGCCGGGAGCGCCGTCGTCGCCCTCCACCTCGAAGGAAACGATCGGTTTGCCGACCTCGACCACGGTGCCGGGCTGTTCGTGCAGGGCCGCGACCACACCGGCGAACGGGGAGGGAAGTTCGACGACGGCCTTGGCCGTCTCGACCTCAGCGATGATCTGGTTGAGCGTGACGGTATCCCCCACCGCGACCTTCCAGGCGACGATTTCCGACTCGGTAAGACCTTCGCCGAGGTCCGGCAGCCTGAATTCCTTGATCATGGTGGCGCTCATCCTTCCAGCCCGCTCAGGGAGTTGGGGCGGCCCAGGGCGCGGTCGACGCCGTCCAGGATCCGGTCGAGTCCCGGGAGGTGGTGCATTTCAAGTTTCGAGTACGGGTAGGGGACGTCGAAGCCGGTGACGCGGACCGGGGCTGCTTCGAGGTGGTAGAAGCAGCGTTCGGTGATGCTGGCGGCAATCTCGGCGCCGATGCCGCCGGTCTGGGAGGCTTCATGCGTAATGACGAGCCGGCCGGTCTTCCGGACCGAGGCTTCCAGGGTCGCGAAGTCCAGCGGGGCGAGCGAGCGCAGGTCGATGACCTCGATCGAAATGCCTTCGTCGGCGGCGGCGAGCGCGGCGTCCTTGGCAGTCTTGACGAGCGGGCCGTACGCCAGGAGCGTGACGTCCTTGCCTTCGGTGACGACGCGGGCCTTCTCCATCGACAGGGCGGCGCTGAGGTCCAGGGACTCGTCCACCTCACCCTTGTCGTGGTACCGGCGCTTGGGTTCGAAGTAAAGCACCGGATCATCCGAGGCGATGGCCTGCTGGATCATGGTGTGGGCGTCCTGCGGGTTGGACACGCTGACCACCCGCAGGCCCGAGGTGTGGGTGAAGTAGGCCTCGGGTGATTCGGAGTGGTGTTCCGGGGAGCCGATGCCGCCGCCGAAGGGCACCCGAATGGTGATGGGCATCTTGACCGCACCCTGGGTCCGGTAGTGCATCTTGGCGACCTGGCTGACGATCTGGTCGAACGCCGGGTAGATGAATCCGTCGAACTGGATCTCCACCACCGGACGGTAGCCGCGGTAGGCCAGGCCGACCGCGGTGCCCATAATGCCGGACTCGGCCAGCGGGGTGTCCACGACGCGGTGCTTGCCGAAGTCCTTCTGCAAGCCGTCGGTGACGCGGAAGACGCCGCCCAGGGCGCCGATGTCCTCGCCCATGAGGATCACCTTGGGATCGTTCTCGAGGGACTTGCGCAGGCCCGAGTTGATGGCTCGGGCAAAGGTCATCTTCGTCATCAGCGTGCACCTTCTTCAGAAGCGGCTTCTGCGGGATCGCCGAAGGAAGCCAGGTAACGGGAATAGTGGTCCTGCTGGCGTTCCAGCGGGGAATGCGGCGTGCTGTAGACGTGCTTGAAGATGTCCATCGGCTGCGGCTCGGGCATGTTGATGGTGCCGGACCGCAGCGCCTTGGCCACGGCGTCCGCTTTGGCGGCGACGGCGGTTTCGAGTTCCGTGGTGAGCAGTCCCTTGCGTTCCAGCAGTGACTTCAGCCGGGCGATCGGGTCCTTGGCGGCCCAGTCCTCGAGTTCGTTCGCGTCGCGGTAGCGGGTGGGATCATCCGCCGTCGTGTGCGGACCCATGCGGTAGGTGACGGCCTCGATGAAGGTGGGGCCGCCGCCGTGGCGGGCCCGGTCGGTGGCGATGCGGGTTGCCGCCATCACGGCCAGGACGTCGTTGCCGTCCACCCGCATGCTGGGGATCCCGAAGCCCGCCGCGCGGTCCGCGATCTGGATGTGGGACTGCAGCCGGACAGGCTCGGAGATGGCCCAGTGGTTGTTCTGGCAGAAGAAGACCACCGGGGACTGGAAGCTGGCGGCGAACACCAGGGCCTCGTTGACATCGCCCTCGCTCGTGGCGCCGTCGCCGAAGTAGGCCACGGCGACCGAGTCGGCGCCGTCGTTCTGGATTCCCATGGCGTAGCCGGTGGCATGCAGGGTCTGGGCGCCGATGATGATCTGCTGCGTGGCGACGTTGACCGTGTACGGGTCCCAGCCGGCCAGCGCGTTGCCCCGCCAGGCTTTAACGATGTCCTCCGGGTTGACGCCGCGGCAGTAGGCGACGCCGTTGTCGCGGTAGCTCGGGAAGACGAAATCGTCGTCGCGGAGGGCCCGGGCGGAGCCGATCTGGGAGGCTTCCTGCCCCAGGAGCGGAGGCCAGAGGGCCAGTTCACCCTGCCGCTGCAGGGCGGTGGCCTCGGCATCGATGCGCCGGATGACCACCATGTCTTCGTAGAGCGCGCCCAGCTGTTCGTCGCTGACGTCCTGGACCCAGGGGTCGAACTCCGGATGGCTTACGCGTTCACCCCCGGGGGTGATGAGTTGGACGAGATCCCCGCCCGACCGCCTGTTTGATTCTGCACTGTTTCCGGGGCCCCCGGCGGAAATGCCGCCCTTGCCCGCGTCGTCGGTAAACACAGTTGTCCGCACCTTCTGACGTCGTCTGACCGGTGCTCGCAGGACTCGTGATCCCGGTGCGCGCCGG
>DASWAW010000595.1:0-2836 GCA_036390955.1 Arthrobacter sp. | reverse complement strand
ACCGAGGCTAGGGATTGGAAAGACAAAATGACCAGTACAGGTTCGTTCGTGATTGTGGTTGGTTTTGACGGTTCTGAGAGTTCTCAAAATGCCCTCAAGTGGGCTGTCGATGAGGCCAAACATCGCAACGGCCAGCTGCGTGTCATCACGGCCTGGAGCAAACCCCCGCTCGCCTGGTATCCGGCGATGCTGGAAACGGCCGTCGGTGAAATCGTGACAGAGGAGTCCCCGCAAAAGACAGCGGAGGAACTCCAGGCCGCGGCCCTGAAGACCGCCGAAGATGAGGGGGTGGCCGCCACAGGTCAGGTCGTTCACAACGACTCGGCGGCGTCTGCACTGCTCGAGGCCGCCCAGGCCGCGGACCTCGTCGTGGTTGGCTCCCGCGGGCACGGCGGATTTCCCGGGCTGCACCTGGGCTCGGTACCGGCGCAGGTCATCAGCCATGCGCCTTGCCCGGTCCTCGTCGTCCGGCCCAAGGCCGCTTAGGGCGCGGACCGCCGGCTCGGTCCGGTTCCTGCCGCAGCCTGCTCGACCGGTGCTTCCGGGCTCCCCGCAGGGCTTTGCGGCAGCCGTTGTCAGCGGGAGGGGGACGGCCTACGATGTGGCCACAGCCCCACTCCGGGGACCACTCACGGGACCAGCCCTGAAGGGCTTCCGGGCACACGTTGAGATGCCCGGGTCCTGGACATCACGGGACGGGAAAGACCATGGCCAAGTATCTGTTCGAAGCGAACTACGTGGGCGAAGGCATCAAGGGCCTCATGCGTGAAGGGGGCTCGAAGCGCCGTGCGGCGCTTGTCGAAGCCCTCAAGTCTGTCGGTGGCTCACTCGAGTGTTTCTACTATGCTTTCGGCGAGACCGACGTGCTGGGGGTCTTCGAGGTCCCGGCCCCTGCCGACGCCGCCGCCCTGTCCCTCATGATCAATTCGACGGGCTCCGTGAACGTGCGTCTGAAGCCGCTCATGGCCCCCGAGGACCTCGACGAGGCAGCAAAGAAGACACCTTCCTACCGGGCGCCCGGACAATAGGGCACAAACGGCCGCCCGCCCACAATTGCTTGTTGTGGGCGCGGGCGGCCCGCCGGCGGGAGCTACCCGGCGTCGTCCGCGTGGGGTGGATGATCCTGTTCACCGCCGTCAGGCCGGGGGACTTGGCTGGATACGACTAAATTCCAGGTAGTTTTCGTCATACTTGTCCTCGCGGAGTTCATCGTTGGGAAAACCACCGGGAAGTCCGCCCCGGTTGAGGCCCGCCAGAAGGAGATGTTCGAGCCCAGGTTCGTTGGTCACCGTCGTTGTCTGGACGGACGCCAAGGCAGGGCCGGGTATTTTCGCGTTGGCCATCTCATCGATTCCGGCCACGCCGGCCGCGACCAGGAGGAACGCCGCCACGGCTGCCAGTGCAGGAACTGCCGATCTTCTCCATGCATTCATACCCCGATCATGGACTGCCGACATGGGTAGAGGGCGCCGATTGCCTAGACGATGCCTGTGAAAGCCACCGCAGGCACCGCCCTGCCGCGGGCCCAAGTGTTCACAGCATGCGCAAGAATGGTCCAATGAGCGATGCCGGTGACTTCATTGACCTGGCGCTCCAGCGGGAATCGTCCTGGAGCCGCGCCGAGGAAGCCGAGGCAAGGCACGGCAGCGAGCACCGCTACTACGGAGCATCCGTCGGGGCCGTGCGTGGAACGGTGCGCGACGCCCTCCGGCGCCACCCTGGCCTGGCGCACGATGACATCACCGCCCTCAGCTCCGAGTTGTGGGAGGCGCCGGTCTTTGAACGCCGCCTCGCCGCCGTCGTCCTGCTGCAATCCAGCGTCCGGCTGCTGACCAACACGGACCTGACCCGGATCGAAGGCTTCGTGCGGAGCGCACGGCTGGGCGCCCTGGTCGATCCGCTCGCCATCGACGTCGTTGGCCCCCTGATCGCGGGACTGGACGTCGTCGGGCGGGTGCGCGCCGACAGCGTCCTGGACCGGTGGGTGCGGGATCCCGATTGCTGGCTGCGCCGCGCGGCGCTCTTATCCCCGCTGCGCGAGCTCCGTGACAGCGCGGGGGACTGGTCCCGGTTCGTGCGCCACGCCCGCGCGGTGCTGGCGGAGCCGCCCGGGCCGGACCTGCCGGAGGACGGCGGAAGCACGGTCGCCGCGGACGCCGTCGCCCGGGTGCTTACCGAAATGGCCAAGCACCGGCCGGAGCTGGGATTCTGACCGGCCCGCCCTGATCAGCGCGCATATCCCTGGGCTGGCAGCCGCCGCTCCACCACGGCGTAGGCCTTTTCGTCGAAGAACTCCCAATCGGTGATAACCATAAAGCCGAGGGCGTCCACGCGGTCGTTCAGGACGTGCACGTCGAAGCCCCCGTCGCGGGGCTCGGCATCCCAGGTGGACACGTGTACCTGCCCGTTTTCCAGCACCAGGAGCTCGGTGTTGACGTTGAAGTCCTCCTGCGGCTGACTGCTCAGCTGGCAGATGGCGACACAGTGCCGGTTAACTTCGGGGCTGTTCATTTTCGGGCCTCCGCTTCGGGAACGGTGATGGCATCATCCTATGCCTGCACCCACGCAACCCGGCCGGACCCGGCACGGTCCTGGCGCCCCGAAGACGCTTCCCGCCGTTACCTCGATGTGACTTGTCGTGATCATTCCGTTACCGTTATTGAGTGCCTGTTGTTTCCGAGACAGGCTCTCCCCAGCCGATTGCCTAACTCTGCCGCGGCGTGGGGATAACTCGCAGCAACGTCCGGCAGAGACGGGGAAACCACTTTTGACCCGCTGTTCTCCAGGGGTCTTGGGGTGAAGCCGCACGGCCCGCCATGATCGGGCCAGCGTGCGG
>DASWAW010000594.1:0-9728 GCA_036390955.1 Arthrobacter sp. | reverse complement strand
CGTCGGGGGACCGGCGGGGCGCCTATTTCCAGCGGAGAGGCTCGGGCGGAGACGAGCTCCACGTGCGGAAGAACCGCTCGCGGGATTCCTCCCCGGCCGCTTGCTCCAGGGCATGCAGCCGACCGTAGGTGAACGCACTTTTCCCGCGGTGGCTGGCGGCCAATTCGCGCAACAGTTCCTGGGTGACGACGCTGTCATGGTGATCGCCCAGGCTCTCCTGGATTTCTTCGGCGGCACGTGCCAGCGTCGTGGCCCGTTTCCCGAAAATCGGGGCGGCCGCTTCTGCCGCGTAGCGCAGTCGCTTGGCGCTCTTCCGGACTTCGTGGAGCGCGGCGTCCGCGGCTGGACTGTCAGAATCGACGTCGAGGGCACGCACCTCCTTCTTCAAGCGTTTCCGCTGCTTCGACACGAGCCGTCCCACGGTCTGCAGGGCTTCCTTCCCGGCAGTCTCGGTCAGCGGCGGCTCCGCCAGGAAGGCATCGAGGGAATCGAGCAGCCGGAAGTAGCGGGCGCTCTTCAGCGCAGTCAGGCCCTTCGTGCGGGCCTCGTGGGCCGCGGCATTGAAATGCTCCTCGATCTGCCGCGCCGCCGGACCCAGCAACAGGTCCGGCGGCTCCGCGCCGACCAACGCCAGGAGCCGGGCCTCCATGACCTCGTTGTCCCGGGCCTCACCCACGGTGCCGGCAAGCCATTGAAGTTCTGTGCGCAGCGAGCCGGTGACGTTGCGGTCGGCAAGGTTACGGAAGGTAGCCAGTGCGGATCGCATCCGGCGGGCGGCCACCCGGAGCTGATGGACGGCGTCCGGCGCGTTTTCCCGGACCCCGGGGTCATGCTTCTTGAGGGCCTCGACCTGCTGGGCCAGATAGGACAGGAGCACCGCCGACGCCGGTCCCTCGGGATCCGGTCCGGGTGCGGGTTCACTGGCCGCGGGGTACTGTTCGCCCAAACCGCGGGCGAGTTTCGAGGGCATTGCCGACGTATGGTGGCCGGCCTCGGCGAGCAGCGCGTCGGCGCCCTTAAGCAGCCGCTTGGGGCCGTCGACGAGTTCGATTTCCCACTCCCGCCACGTGGAGTGTGTCTGTGGCTCCAACAGGGTCCGGGCATCCACCCTGTCATCGCTGAAGTCGGCCAGGGCGGTTCCATCGGACGCGAAGAGACGCTGCGTGGTGCGCCGGGTATTCAGCCTCGCTACCGGAACCAGGTCCTGGTCTCTCGTATGGACCTGCACCAGCCGGCGCAGCCGCCGGGGCACCGACTCCGGATTCTTGCCGAACTGCATCGTGAATTCCTGGCGTTCCCCTACCGCCACCGGGAGTTTCAAGTGCCATCCGTCGTCATGTCCACCGGTCCGCCGGCGCAGGGTGATCCCGCGGGACGCCAGTACCAGGCCGGCCGTATCGAAGTAGACGGCGTCGAGGGCTTCGTCCTCGGGTGGCCCCACCCGGTCCACCCCCGGCAACGACTCCAGGACCGGCAGTCCGTCGTCCTCGCCGGCGTCGTATTTTCGCTCCACTTCGAGCATCTCGGAGTCGGTCATGGGTCAGCCTAAGTCCCGGGGCCAGGGAACCGCATGAGTCAAAAGTCCCGGCACCGACCCGAGGCAGCGTTCCGAAACGAAACCACCGAGGACGCCGCAACCGTATCCGGGCGGAACGCGGCGTCCCGGCTTTGAAGGGACAATGGAGGTGTGACTACTCCGGCTGTTCCGCTGACCCCTGCTCGCGCGCCGTTCAGGCTGGAGGTCCTTGGGTCCGGCCTTGCCTTCGGGCACTCGCTCGGCGACCTGGCCGAGGCACTGCGGGCCGGCGGCCCGGGCGCGACCGCCGTCGTACAGGCGCCGCCGGGCACGGGCAAGACAACGCTGGTGCCGCCGCTGCTGGCCAACCTTGCCTTGAGCGCAGCATGGCAGCAGGGGCACGGTGCCGGCGCGCGCATCATTGTCACCCAGCCGCGCCGGGTTGCCGCACGCTCGGCCGCACGGCGCCTCGCTGCGCTGGACGGCAGCCGGCTGGGGGACCGCGTCGGGTACACGGTCCGCGGCGAACGCCAGACCGGTCCCGGCACCCTGATCGAATTTGTCACCCCGGGCATCCTGTTGAACCGACTGCTCGCGGACCCGGGACTGGAAACCGCCAGCGCTGTCATCCTTGACGAAGTCCACGAACGCGGCCTTGAAACCGACCTGTTGCTCGGCATGCTTACGGAGGTCCGCCTGCTGCGGGGCGACCTTGCACTCGTCGCCATGTCGGCGACGCTCGACGCGCCGCGCTTCGCCGCCCTCCTCGGAGGGGGCGGCGACGCGGCGGACGGCAACGCAACGGACCACGACGGCGGCGGCCCGGCGCCCGTCGTCGACTGCCCCTCCGCGCTCTATCCGCTGGAGGTGGACTGGGTGCCGGCGGCCGTGCCCCGGCTCGATGAGCGGGGGGTGACGCGCGCCTTCCTGGACCATGTGGCCGACACCGCGGCCTCGTCGCAGGCCGAAGCGCTGGCGTCGGGCCGGGACGTTGACGCCCTGGTGTTCGTTCCCGGGGCGCGCGAGGTGTCCTATGTTGCAGGCCGCCTGCGTGGCCGGACCCGCGCGGACGTCCTGGAGCTGCACGGGCAGATCGGACCGGCAGAACAGGACCGCGCTGTTTCCGGGCGGGAACCCGGCGGCAGCCCCCGGATCATCGTCTCGACCTCGCTCGCCGAATCGTCCCTGACCGTTCCCGGTGTCCGGCTGGTCATCGACTCCGGGCTGTCCCGCGAACTCCGGCGGGACGCGGGCCGCGGCATGTCCGGGCTGGTGAACGTGTCCTGTTCCCGCGCCTCCGCCGAGCAGCGCGCCGGACGGGCGGCCCGCCAGGGACCGGGACGCGTGGTCCGCTGCTACGACCAAAAGACGTTTGGCGCCGCACCGGCCCACCCGACGCCGGAGATCGCCATCGCGGATCTCACGGGGGCAGCACTGGTTCTTGCCTGCTGGGGATCGCCCGCCGGCCGGGGACTGGCACTGCCGGACGCCCCGCCGCGGGCCGCGATGGATGCGGCCGTTGAGGTGCTGCGGGAACTTGGTGCGGTGGCTCCGGACGGATTCGCCACCGAGCTCGGGAAGACGCTGGCCAGGGTTCCCGCCGATCCCCGGCTGGCCCGCGCGCTGCTGGACGGGGCCGCCGCCGTGGGCAACCGCACCGCCGCGGAAGCCGTCGCACTGGTCGCCGGGGACCAGCGTGCCTCAGGCGCCGACCTCCCACGCCTTCTGGCCGCCCTGCGAACGGGCAAGGATCCGGGGTCGCGGCGCTGGGCGGATGACGTCCGGCGGATGGAAACAATTGCACGGCAGGAGAGGTCCGCGGTCGCACGCCCGGCCATGACCGGTGCCGTCATGCCCCGGGAGGCGGTCGGCTTCGTCGTCGCCCTTGCCTTCCCGGACCGCGTCGCGCGCCGGGTCCCCGGCGACGGGCCGGAACGCTACCTGCTCAGCTCCGGGACGCGGGCGGGCCTTCCGGCCGGAAGCTCCCTGTCCGGGCATGAATGGCTTGCCGTCGCCGAGGTCTCCCGCGCCCAGGGGCGCGACGCGGCCGGCACGGGAGCTGTCATCCGTTCGGCAGCCCCGCTGACGGCGGACACGGCCGAGGTTGCCGCCCGGCACCTCCTGGCTGACACAGTGGAAGCACGGTTCAGCCAGGGCCGGGTCACCGCCCGGAGGGAACGCCGGCTGGGTGCGATCGTACTTTCCTCCACGCCGGTGCGGCCCTCGGCCGCTGAAGGCCGGGCGGCTGTAGCCCGGGCGCTGGGGAAGGAAGGGCTCGGAACCATTGGATGGTCGACGGCGGCGGAGGCCTTGCGCCGCCGTCTTGCCCTCCTGCACCGGGAACTTGGTGACCCGTGGCCGGACGTGTCCGAAGCGGCGTTGCTGACCCGCCTCGACGACTGGCTGGCCCCGGAACTTGAGGCGCTGGCAGGGGGCGCTGCGACGAGCGGGATCGACCTGACAGACCCGCTGCGGCGCCTGCTGCCCTGGCCGGACGCCGCCCGGCTCGGGGAGCTGGCCCCGGAACGGCTGGAGGTGCCGAGCGGTTCCCGGGTCAGAATCGACTACCCCGCGGTCGGCGACGCCGGCGCGCGCCCGGTGGTCGCCGTCAAGCTCCAGGAGTGCTTCGGCTGGGACCAGACGCCGCGCCTCGTGGGCGGCAGGGTGCCGGTGCTGTTCCACCTGCTCTCGCCGGCCCGGCGCCCCCTGGCCGTGACGGACGACCTGGCATCGTTCTGGTCCGGGCCCTACGCGCAGGTCCGTGCCGAGATGCGGGGCCGGTACCCCAGGCATCCCTGGCCGGAGGACCCGTGGACGGCCCCGGCGACCGCCCGGACCAAGAACCGGAGCTGAATTTGGGGGTCGCTGTTACGCAATTGTGACGCAGCCCACGGCGCGTTGGCTATCCTAGAAGAGGTCATGCAGTCGGCCGCACATGCTTTGCAGGGGAACTTTTTACTATGACTAGCAAACTCGGCATCACTGTCGCCGTAGACGTCAGCGCGGAATCCGCACTCGTTTCACCGGTGGGCCAACTCACCGTTCGCAATGTTCCAAGCCTTATCGCGGTCGCCCACCGGGCAGGCTCTTTTGGGGATGGCCTCCGTGTGGTCATGGACCTGCGGAAGCTGACCGCCGCAGATCCTCAGGCCGTGGCCATGATCCGGGATTCGGGCTGGCAAGGGAACACTCTGCTCGGAGCCGGAAAGACCGGCCGGGAGCGTGCGGCATGAGGCCCGAACTGGCCGGCGGGTACGGGTCCATCGCCCACGCCCATGGTTCCGGATTGATCTTTGACTCCTTCCGCCGCTGGCCCCTGGTGCCCTCCTCGCAGCTGGTGCGGCTCCGCTCGGCCCTGCTGCAGTGCGTTGAAATGGCCTCGCCGGACAACGGCAGGGACCTCTCGGAGTCTGCCGGAAAGCTGCTGCGGCTCGTCACCGACGAGCTGGAGCGCCGAAACGGAACCCCGGGCCGGCCCGCAGTTCCGCCGGCAGGATTCCGGCACGCCCGGCGGCTGCCTCACGCGTAGACGGTCGGTATGGCCGGTTCGCCCCGCTGGAGCCGGTTGACGACGGCGGGCAGTTCGGCCATGGTGTCGGTGTGCCGGCGCCTGGCCCGCACCACGGCCTCCGGCCCGGTCCAGCCCGGCAGGAGGTCGCCGTCGCGGATGAACTGCTGCAGCAGTGGCCGGGCGTTGGGTTCGTCCGCTGGCGGGTGGTCGACCCCCAGGACTTCGTGCGTGGCTGTGCCCGAGCCGTCGAGTCTGCGCACCGCATGCTTCCGCCCGCCGACGTTGATCTTGTTCTTGGAGCTCTTGGCCACCGCGGTGAACTCCCCGGCGTCGTTGGTGCGACTCACCAGTTTGTAGACCATCCCGGCGGTGGGGGCCCCGGATCCCGTGACCAGCGCCGTGCCGATGCCATACGCGTCGGCCGGCGCGGCCCGGAGCGCAGCCACGGAGTATTCGTCCAGGTCGGACGTGACCACGATTTTCGTGTGGACGTTGCCCAGGCTGTCCAGCAGCTCACGGACCCACCGTGCCTGCGCCAGCAGGTCACCGGAATCGAGCCGCACCGCCCCCAGCTTGTCACCGGCAAGCTCGACGGCGGTCCGGACTGCCGCTTCGACGTCGTAGGTGTCCACGAGCAGGGTGGTCCCGGGTCCCAGCGAGTCCAGCTGCGCCCGGAAGGCATCCCGCTCGGTGTCGTGCAGGAGCGTGAAGGAGTGCGCCGCCGTGCCGACCGTCCGGAGCCCGAAGCGCCGGCCGGCTTCCAGGTTGGACGTCGCGTCAAAGCCCGCGATGACGGCGGCGCGGGCAGCCGCGGCGGCGGCTTCCTCCTGGGCCCGGCGTGAACCCATTTCCAGGCAGGGCCTTCCTCCTGCCGCGCTGACCATCCGGGAGGCCGCCGAGGCGATCGCGCTGTCATGATTAAGGACGGACAAAACGAACGTCTCCAGGATGCAGGCCTCGGCGAACGTCGATTCCACGATCAGGACGGGGGAGTAGGGAAAGTACGCCTCACCCTCGGGGTAGCCCCAGATGTCCCCGGAGAACCTGAAGTCCGCGAGCCGGGCCAGGGTTTCCGCGTTGACGACGCCGGTCCGGTCCAGGAACTCCAGCTCTGACGGACCGAAGCGGAAACCGGCAAGGCCCTCCAGCAGCCGTCCGGTGCCGGCGACGATCCCGTACCGGCGGCCCTCCGGCAGTCCGCGGGCAAACGCCTCGAAGACGGTTCTTCGCTCCGCGGCCCCCGAGTGAAGGGCCGCCTGCAGCATGGTCAGTTCATAGTGGTCGGTAAAAAGGGACGTAGTGCGGCCGTCCCGGGCCGGCGAGGTGTCCATGACTCACCCTAGTCCCCGCCGCCCGGACGGTCAGCAGGCAGTGGTGGCAGATGGCCTGCTATTCAGTTGGCCGTGTCTGGGGGTACCTTGTCCCCATGGCCAGGGAAGAAGTCACCGTCACTGTCAGCAGCCCCAGCGGCGACCGGGAACTGCGGATTTCCAGCCCCGGCCGGGTCCTGTGGCCGGAACTTGGGTTGACCAAGCTGGACCTCGCGCACTACATGATCGACGTCGGCGAGGGTTTCCTGGCCGCGAATGGGGACCGTCCGGTGACTCTCCAGCGGTTTTCGGGCAACATCGACGGAGAGCATTTCTTCTCAAAGAATCCGCCCAAGGGCGCCCCGGACTTTGTGCGCTCGGTGATGGTGGTTTATCCCAGCGGACGCTCGCATCCCCAGCTCGTGATCGACGAGATTGCTGCCGCGGTCTGGGCTGTCCAGATGAACACGGTGGTGTTCCACCCCTGGGCCTCGCGGGCCGGCAACCCGGACAACCCCGACCAGCTGCGGATCGACCTCGACCCGCAGCCGGGGACAGGATTCGAGGACGCCGTGCCTGCCGCCCAGGAACTGCGCTCCGTGCTCTCCGAGGCCGGGCTGGAGTCGTTCATTAAGACTTCCGGCAACCGGGGACTGCATGTGTTTTCCCCGATCGAACCCAGCCGTGAGTTCCTCGAGGTACGGCACGCCGTGATCGCCGCCGCCCGCGAACTCGAGCGGCGGATGCCGCGTAGGGTCACCACCGCGTGGTGGAAAGAGGAGCGGGGGACGCGGATCTTCGTCGACTTCAACCAGGCGAACCGCGACCGCACCATGGCCGGGGCCTACAGTCCGCGCGCTCTGCCCGGCGCAACAGTCTCGTGCCCCATCGGCTGGGACGAGCTGGAGCACGTCGACACCAAGGACTTCACCATCACCACGGTGCCGCAGCGGCTCAAGGTCACCGGAGACCCGTGGGCGGATATGCACGCGAAGCCGGGAAGCCTCGACGTTCTACTGGGATGGTGGGAGCGTGACCTCGCGGCCGGGCTGGGAGAGTTGCCCTTCCCGCCGGACTTCCCGAAGATGCCGGGCGAGCCGATGCGGGTACAGCCCAGCCGGGCAAGGACTACCGACTAGGGCGAGGATCAGACGCCCAGCAGGCGCTGGCCGTTGAACCAGCAGACCGCGCGCAGCCAGTCGTCGTCGAGGCGAGGCTCCCGGTCGCGGAGCCGCTCCAGTGCCTCGAGCTGGTGGGCGTAGGCGTACGGGATGTTCGGGAAGTCGCTTCCGAGCACAATCCGCTCCGGCATTCCGGCCAGCCGCGGCAGCAACGCCGGCGGGAACGGTGCGGCCGCCTCGAAGAAATCCGTGAAGACCATGGTCGTATCCAGGTGCACCCGAGGGTACCCCTCCGCCAGGTCCAGAAATTCGCCGTACTCGGGCGCCCCTAGATGGGCGACGACGGCGGTCAGCCGGGGATGGCGGCGCAGCACCCCCTCCAGCTTGTCCGGGCCCGTAAAGCCGGGCCGTGGAACCGGGCCGCTGCCGACGTGCACTACAACCGGAACGCCGGATTCGGCCAGCAGCCCCCAGACAGGGTCGAGGACCGGCTCGCGGAGATCGAACCCGCCCACCTGCGCGTGGATCTTGAACACGCGGGCGCCGCGGGCCAATGCCGACTGCACCTGGTCCAGGACGCCGTCCTCGGGAAAGAACGTGGCGCTCGGGACACAATCGGGCTCTGCTGCGGCCAGCTCAAGGGCGAAGTCGGTGAGGTCGGCCGCCATGCCCGGGCGGTGCGCGTAAGTGAGCGCGGTGAAATGCCGCAGCCCCAGCTGGCGGAGCCGGGCGAGCCTGCTGGCCTCGTCCGTCCGGTAGGTGATCGGCCACGGGCGGCCAATCAGGGGGCCCGCCTCGTCGAAGTGCGCCCACACGCGCCGCAGCATCCGCTCCGGGAGGAAATGCGTGTGGATGTCGATCAGGCCCGGAAGTCCGAGCCCTGCCCACCACCGGGGCACGTCAGCGTCCTGCATCGTTTCCACCGGATCGTCCGTCACGTTGTTCACGCCGACAGTGTGTCACGCCGGCCGTTTGTTGTGGCCGGCGCACCGCCGGGGAAATGGGGATTCAGAGTGTGCTCAATTCAGGGCTGGGTACGTCGCCATGATGTAGTCGGTGGCCGCCGGTCCCGCCATGCGGAGTCCGCTGCGGCCGGGGCTGATGCGGTGGGCCTTCAAAGCGGCCCAAAAACCTGAAACCGGGTGCGGAGCGGCGTCGTGCAGTAGGCACCAGCTGATGTAAAGGCCATAGAGCTGGTCCTTCCGCAGTGCTGGGCCATCGTCGGTTCCTGCGGTGGTGGCCTCGGCAAGGAAGCGGTCGATGTGGGCAGGGGGAGTCGGTGAAGCGGCCATGGTCGGCTCTCTTCCGTGCTGTGCGTGAATGCCGCCATGTGGCTATAGCAGCGGATACTTCGGTGCCGTGCACAAGGCGCCGAAGGTGTTGGTCCGAAAGGCAGGGGACGGGGCACCGCTCTCGCGGTGTTCCATGTCCGTGAACACCCTGACCGCGGATGTCTACATTGTAGATATTAGGCGTAGACTACAAGTTAGGCAAGTAGTCCCGCGGTCGCGGTGCCTTGGCCCAAGGCTTGAGGAAGTGGCAAGAACCATGACAACCCCGCAGCAATCCGCAGGCGCCGAAGCTGGCAGTGTTACCCGGAAGAACCGCCTCAGCCGCGAAATTGTTTTGGGCGCGGCCCTGAAACTTGTCGACGAAGAGGGGCTGGAGGCGTTGACCATGCGCCGGCTGGGACAGGCCCTGCACCGGGACCCAATGGGGCTGTACCGCTACGCAGCCAACCGGGCCGCGCTCCTGGACGGCGTCACCGAACTCGTGCTGGACGAACTGGCCATCTTCGGGGACGACCCGGACTGGCAGGGACAGTTGCGGCGCATCGCCCACGACCTCCGGCTGCTCGCGCTCCGCCATCCCAATGTGGTTCCGTTGCTGGTGACCCGGCCGCTCTCAACCCCGTTGGGTCTCCGTCCGCTGGGCACACTGCGGCCGCTGGAACAAATTCTGGATCTGCTGATCGACGCGGGCTTCAGCGCCCCCGAGGCACTCCACGTCTACCGTGCCTACTACGGATTCCTCTACGGCCACATCCTCAACGAGCTCCAGGAGTTCATTGTGGACCCCGACGAGAATGAGGCCCTGCTGCGGCTTGGCCTGCACCGTCTTCCGCCGAAGGAGTTCCCGCGGCTGCGCGCCCTGGCTCCCGCGCTTGCCGACTATGACGGTGCCGCGGAGTTGGATGAGGGACTGACAATTCTGTTGTCCGGGCTCTCGGCCCACCTTTCCGCACCGGTCAAGGTCAAGAAGGGCTGAGG
>DASWAW010000593.1:0-2836 GCA_036390955.1 Arthrobacter sp. | reverse complement strand
AAACACGCGGAATTTGCCACCTCGGCGGCGGCAAGCTGGTAAGTTTTCGAACAGTGGCTTGTGCGCATGCCGTGTGCAGGCTCCAGAAATCATGACAGTCCAGGAGGACATAAATGGCTAAGAACCGAAGTGAACTTGTTGCAGAGGTAGCAGGCAAGGCCGGCACCAGCCAGGCCGCCGTCAACTCCGTGCTGGATGCATTGTTCGAGGTCTTCGAGACCTCCGTCGCCTCGGGCGAAAAGATCACCATCCCGGGCTGGCTCGCAGTCGAGCGCACCGACCGTGCAGCTCGCACCGGCCGCAACCCGCAGACGGGCGAGACCATTCAGATCGCCGCGGGCCACAGCGTGAAGCTGACCGCCGGCTCCAAGCTGAAGGCTGCTGTCTCCAAGAAGAAGTAGTCTTCTTGAACGCTTGAAAGGAGCGGCGACCCTTGGGGTCGCCGCTCCTTTTTGGTTAAGTTCGGCATCCGGCGGAGCACCAGACCCGTTAAGGGCCACCCTCGATTCGGTGAGCGGGCGGGGCGTAGCGGACAATGGAACTGTGCCTTCCGCAGCAAATCCCCGTGCCACAGCAGCCGCTCCCACCCCGACCGGGGGAGCGCGAGGTCCTGTGGCGGGTTCCGGGGGCATTTCCCGGCGCTGGCTGTTCGCAGGCCTGGCGGCCCTGTTCTTCGGGCTGGTTGCGGCCCTGCTGTTCTCCGGCGCAGCAGCCGCCCGCGGGGTCTCCGATCCCGGCGCTCTGGTCCGCTGGGGCCTCCCCGTCAGCAAGGCAGTGCACAACGCCTCGCTGGCCACCGTGATCGGCGGGCTGCTCTTCGCCGTCGGAATCCTTCCCCGCTCACTTGCCGGCTCACGGTCCAAGGCGAAGGACGCCCCCGAACATCCGGCTTTCACCCGTGCGCTGGCCGTCGCGGCCGCCGCGGGCGCCGTCTGGACGCTTTCAGCGATTGCCGTGCTGGTGCTGAGTTACGCTGACATCGCCGGTCAGGCGGTCTCCGGGGATCCCGAGTTCACCCGGTCCCTGGTCTACTTCATGACCGACATCGAGACGGGCCGCGCCTGGCTGGCCGTCGTCATTATTGCCGCCGTTGTCACCACCGCACTCTTTGGCGTCCGCTCCCAGAGCGGTTTGGCGGCAACCCTGGTGCTCGCCCTCATCGGACTCGTGCCGTCAGCGCTGATCGGCCACTCCGCCAGCGCGGCTGACCACGAAGGTGCCATCAACTCGCTCGGCCTGCACCTGGTCGGCGTATCGGCCTGGATCGGCGGCATCATCATGCTGGCCCTGCTGTCCGGCGTCCTGGGCGGCGCGGCGTCCGGCTCCAAGTCCGGCAGCCGCCCGGATATCACCGAGCCGACCCTCCGGCGGTTCTCGTCCCTGGCCGGCTTCGCCTTTGTCCTCGTCTTTGCCTCCGGAGTGATCAACTCCAGCATCCGCCTCACCTCATGGCAGGACCTCTTCGGCTCGTCCTACGGGCAGCTGATCCTGGCCAAAGCAGCAGCAACCCTCGTCCTCGGTGATATCGGCCTGATGCACCGCCGCTGGGTCATCCCGCAACTGGGAAGCCAAGGGGGCGGACTGACGGCCCGCCGTGTGCTCTGGCAGCTCGTCATCGCGGAGCTTCTGATCATGGGAGCGACGTCGGGCATTGCCGTCGCGCTCGGCCGCTCCGCGCCGCCGCAAGGCGAGGCTCTCGCACCGGACGCCTCCCCGGCCTTCATCGTCTCCGGCTACGATCTGCCGCCGGAACTGACCCCGGAGCGCTGGCTGACCGAATGGCGCCCCGACTGGCTCTGGGTCGCAGTCGCGGTCTTTGGGCTTGTGACCTACATCCTCGGCATGCGGAAGGTGCTTCGACGCGGAGACTCCTGGTCCTGGTTCCGGGCCGTCAACTGGGTGATCGGGCTCGGGGTCCTGACTTACGTGACCTCCGGTCCCCCGTCGGTCTACGGCCGGGTCCTCTTCTCGGCGCACATGGTGGACCACATGGCCCTGACCATGGTGGCCCCCATCTTCCTGGTCCTCGGCGCCCCGGTGACGCTGGCCCTGCGTGCGCTCACGCCGCGGCGGGACAGCTCGCGCGGCCCGCGGGAATGGCTGCTGATTTTCATCCACTCGAAGTTCTCCCAGCTCGTGACGCATCCGCTATTCGCCGCCGCCAACTTTGCCGGCTCGATCGTGCTGTTCTACTACTCGGATGCGTTCGGCTATGCGATGCGTGACCACGTGGGCCACGAGCTGATGAACCTGCACTTCGCCCTCACCGGCTACATCTTTGTGCTGACCATGATTGGCACCGATCCGCTGCCCCGGCGCGCTCCGTACCCCATGCGGCTGCTGCTCCTGCTGGCCACGATGGGGTTCCATGCCTTCTTCGGCGTCGCGATCATGGGCGGAACCGGGCTTCTGGCCGCGGACTACTTCGGCAACCTCGGCCGGACCTGGGGCCCCTCAGCCCTGCTGGACCAGCAGATGGGCGGCGCGGTGGCCTGGGGCATCGGCGAAGTGCCCACGCTGCTGGTGGCCATCGGCGTCGCCGTTATGTGGTCCCGCTCCGATGAGCGCGAGTCCAGGCGCACCGACCGGGCGGCGGACAGGAATAACGACGCCGATCTCACTGCTTACAACGATATGTTTGCCCAGCTGGCCGAACGCGATGCCAGGCTGGCTGAACGCAACTCAAAGCTGGAAGGACGCTCATGACCGAAACCGTACGCACCCACCTCCGGGTCCGGGCCTCCGAGCTGGTGGGCCGCAACTGGCTCAACACCGGCGGCAAGTCCCTGGACCTGGAATCCCTGCGCGGCAAGATCGTGCTGCTGGACTTCTGGAC
>DASWAW010000592.1:0-4802 GCA_036390955.1 Arthrobacter sp. | reverse complement strand
GCGCGGACCTCGTCAACGAACTGCCGGGTGGTCACCTGGCGCCAGGGATCCGTGATCAAGGCATCCGCGGCGCGTACCTCGAAGGCAACGTGTTCAGGGGAGGTCCGGAACCGCTGCATGAGCAGCTCGGTCGCGTTCCGGTGAACGGACGGCTCAACCAGCAGCGGGGTGGTGAACTCTCTCATCGGGCGTCCTTCTCGGAAAGTGTGTGCAAATGGTCTCGCATCAGGCGCTGCGCGACGTCGAGGAAGTCCGCCACGACGGCCTGGTCGGCGGCGGGCAGCGCCTTGATGTGCTCGTTGGTGGCGGCCATGAGCGGCCGCATCAGGTTCATGATTCCGCGGGACGCCGCCGGGGTGACGCTCACCTGAACCTGGCGTCGGTCGTCGGTGTTCCGGTGGCGTGCCACATAGCCGCGGGATTCCAGCCGGCTCACGATCGCCGTCGCGGTGGCCGCGGTGGCGCCGAGGTCCCCGGCGAGCCTGCCCACCGTCACCGGGCCGGACTGTGCCAACGCCGACAGGGCGCGGTAGTCGGTGAGGTTCAGTCCCAGTCTGCGGGCGACTTCACGCTCGGTCTCGTTGGCAAGGTTGAACAGGCCCTGCAGGGCCAACGCGGCCGGGTGTTGTTGCGACGCGGTCATGTCCACTCCTTGGGTTTGAACTCAGTTTTCAGTCAATCTTGTTCGATGGACTATTATTCAATCCTATTTGATCATCTAATAGGATTGCTAAAAAGCTGATGAACGGCGGTACGTCTTGGATCGTGCCGGCCGCGGCCGGCTCCGCGTGTGAAAGGAACTTCCTGATGAAGGAATCAGACCGTAAGTCGCTCATCGCCCTCCCCGTGGTCGTGCTGATCGGGGCGCTTGTCGCCGTGGCCGGCAGCCAGGGCGGGGCCACGCTGGGCGGGATCCCCGTGTTCGCGATGGCTGTGGGGGCCGCGTTCCTCATTCAGTGGCTGGCGTTCATCCCGTCCTTCATGGCCCAGACCGAGAAGTTCTACGATCTGACCGGCACGCTGACCTACACAGCCATCACGCTCCTGCTTATCCTGCTCACCCCCGGAGTCGACGCCCGCTCCCTGCTGCTGGCCGCCATGGTGCTCGCCTGGACACTGCGGCTGGGCACCTTCCTGTTCCGCCGCATCAGCAAAGCCGGCAAGGACGACCGCTTTGACGAGATCAAGCCCTCCTTCATCCGGTTCCTCAACGTGTGGACCATCCAGGGTCTCTGGGTGGTCTTCACCGCGGCCGCGGCATGGGTGGCGATCACTTCGACGACCAGAGTGGCGCTGGACTGGTTCGCGCTGCTCGGCTTCCTGGTGTGGGCCGTCGGCTTCGGCATCGAGACCGTGGCCGACAACCAGAAGAGCCGCTTCAACTCCGAGCCCGGCAACAAGGGCAAATTCATCTCTACCGGGCTGTGGTCCAAGTCCCGCCACCCGAACTACTTCGGCGAGATCCTGCTCTGGATCGGCGTCGCGGTCATCGCCCTGCCCGCACTGCAGGGCTGGCAATGGGTGGCCTTGATCTCCCCGGTGTTCGTCACGCTGCTGCTCACCAAGGTCAGTGGCGTGCCGCTGCTGGAGAAGAAGTCCGACCGGAAGTGGGGCGGCCAGGCCGATTACGAGGCCTACAAGAAGAACACCCCCGTCCTGATCCCCAAGCCCTAAGACCAGCCAGCCACGCGAAGAACACCCAGCAACGCGGGGTCATTTATGGCCCATCCCGGACCCCGGGATGGGCCGTAAGTGACCCCGCGTTGGCTTTGCTACCCGCGGGTACCCCTGCCCTAGGCCCCTCGCGCCCGACGCCATGGGGTGTAATAGTGGGTCACGACACACAGAGTTAACCGTTCCTACTCGCGGGAACTCATCCATCCTTGGCAAAATACAGGTGGATCAATTGCTTCTAGAGGAGACCCATGGGCACGAACACTGCCGAAAACACGACCCTTCGACTTAAAGCCGTACTGGACGTTCTGGCAGAGGAGGTGTGGACGGGCGAAAAACTGAACGCCGGAGCAGTGCTTGGCGAGGCCATCGCGCGCGTTCCACTTAATGAGTTTGAGCGTGAACTGCTCAGCGGCGGCATTCCCCGCGGCCACAAGACCCTGACCACCGCCACCGCGAAACTGGTCAAGGCCGGCTGGCTCGTCAAGGGACGTGCAGGCTGGACTATCACCGAGGACGGCCAGCGCGCCACCGTCGCGTTCGCTGACCCGGCCGCTTTCGCCGCAGCGCTCGACGCCGGAACTCCCGTTCCCGCCGACACCCCGCTGCCGTCGGCTCCGGCTCCGAAGGCCGCACCGAAGACCGCCGCCGCCGCGAAGACAGCCCCGAAGACCGCCAAGGTTGCCGAAAAGGTTGCCGGCAAGGCTGCCAAGCTGGTCGAGGAGGCGGTTGCTCCCGTTGCCAAGGCGGTCCGCAAGCGCAAGCCGGCAACCAAGGCAGACGTCGAGGCGCCCGCCGCTGCGACTCCCGCCGCCGCGGCAGCGCCTGCGGCTGCAGCTTCCGCGTCGGGTGCGGCAACCCCCGCGGCCGAGACCCCGGCCGTCAGCGTCGAGACCATTGAGCAGCCGGAAGCTGTTGCAGTGGCCGGCGATTTCAACATTCTGCTGGGTGCACCGGCCAACTGGGCCCCGCAATACGATGAATCCCAGATGGAACTGGATCTCGTCGATCAGCTCTGGAAGCTCGCGGCGGATCTCCCGGCCGGCACGTACCGCTTCAAGATCGCGCTGAACCGTTCCTGGGACGAGAACTTCGGGGCCTTCGGTGCCTTCGACGGCGCCAACCATGAGGTGCACCACGCCGGCGGCCAGCTGGTCATCCACTACGACCACCGGACCCGCGACATCGTCCTGCCGTAGCCGGGCGACGCGCTTTCTTCCTGCCGTCACGCCAAAGACCCTTCGACCCCGGAATTCGGGCGCGAGGGGTCTTTGGCGCGTCACGGGCAGGTTTGCGTGTCCTGGGCGGCTGAGCGGGGTGGGCCTGTCCGGCCACGGTGGGCGTGCCCGGCCACGGCCAAGGCTACGGTGGGCCTGCCCGGCCCGGACGACGGCGGCCATGCCCGGCCGCGGCGGACCGGCCTAGCATTGGATTATGGAGGCCGTCGAGGTTGATGGGTTGAGAATCGCGTACCAGCGGGTCGGCCAGGGACCACCGCTGGTCCTGTTCCACGGGGCCGGGGATGACAGCCGGATCTGGCGGCCGCAGCTGGAGGGCCTTTCGGACGAGTTCACCGTGTTCGCCTGGGACGCCCCCGGGTGCGGCCACTCGGACGACCCCGCCCCGGATATGTCCGCCGGGGAGCTCGGGGCCATCACGGCCGGGTTCCTGCGCGCGGCCGTCCCCGCGAAACCGCACCTGCTGGGCCTGTCGTGGGGTTCCATGGTGGCCCTGGAGCTGTACCGCGGGTATCCCGACGTCCCGGCATCCCTGGTGCTGGCCTCCGCCTACGCCGGCTGGGCAGGATCGCTGCCGCCCGAGGAGGTGGAACGGCGCTACGCCCAGGTGGAGGCCGAGATCGATCAGCCGCCGGAGAAATTCATCGACGAGTGGCTGCCCACATTGTTCACCGACAAGGCCGATCCCGCCGTCGTTGCCGAAGTCTCCAGGATCATGGCGGACGTGCGCCCGGCCGGAATGCGCGCCCTGCTCTCCGCCAGCGGCCGGGCCGACTACCGGCCCGTGCTGCCCGCCATCAGCATTCCCACGCTCCTGCTCTACGGCGCGGACGATCAGCGCTCCCCGCTGAACGTTGCCCGCGATCTGCACGGCCAGATTCGCGGCTCAAAACTCGCGGTGATTCCCGACGTCGGCCACCTCGCTCAGATGGAAGCGCCGGAGACCTTCAACGCCGAAGTGCGGACCTTCCTGCACGGCATTGCCGGCTGAGTCGGTGCGCCCGCCTGCCTAGAACCGGGTCGGGTCCGGCCGCGGCGGCGGGACCGGGCCGGGATCCGGGATCGGCAGCGGGCCGGGTGCGGGGAACGGGCCGGGCGCCGGTGTGGGACCCGGTTCCGGAATCGGTGCGGGCGGCGGGACCGGTCCGGGCTCCGGCGGGAACGGTTCCCCGGGCTGCGGCTCGGGCGTGGTCGGGCCCGGTTCCGGCGGAAACGGTTCGGGTTCGCGTGCCGGTGGAATGGTCATGTCAGGCTCCCTCACTCATCGTTGAACGTGTTCCATGGGACTGTTGGTCCGGGGACTAGCGACCCGGCCGCGCAGCTCCGGCGCGCAGGACCTTCAGCTCCCACGGCCGCAGATGCAGCCGGGGCACCGCAGCGGCGTCCGGGTAATTGCCCAGCACCAGTTCCGCGCTGCCCCACGCAAGCGGAACGTCGGCGTCGTCGAGCGCCACCTCCTGGTCCTGGCCGGAGAAGTTGCCCAGCACCAGCATCCGGGTGTCCGGCACCGACCGGACGAAGGCGTAGACGTGCTCGTCCCGGGGCAGCAGCATGGTGAAATCCCCGTGCGAAACCACGGGCTCGGTGTGCCGCAGTTCGATCACCTTCCGGTAGAAGCTGTAAACCGAGTCTGGGTCGTCGATCTGGGCGGCGGCGTTGATGTGGTTGGCGTTCGGATTGACCGCAATCCAGGGGGATCCGGTGGTGAACCCGGCGTGCCGCGAGGCGTCCCATTGAACCGGGGTGCGCGCGTTGTCGCGGTTCAGCGGGGCCAGCGCGGCGAGGACGTCGGCGTCGGTGTGGCCCAGATGGGTGGTGGCCTCGCGGTGGTGGTTGAGGACCTCGATGTCGCGGTAATCGCTGATCGCCCCGAAGGTCATGTTGGTCATG
>DASWAW010000591.1:0-2147 GCA_036390955.1 Arthrobacter sp. | reverse complement strand
GGCCGGTCCTGGCACCCGGTGTCCAGCCAGGACATCAACCAGTACGTCAAGGAGCGCACCGGGCAGGACTTCACCGCCAAGGACTTCCGCACCCTGCGCGGGACGGTGGCCGCCGCCGGGAGCCTGGCGCGGAGCGGCCCGCAGTCCAAGGTCTCGGCCCGCAAGCGCGCGGTGAGCCGTGCCATGGTGGATGCGTCCGCGGTCCTGGGGAATACGCCGTCGATCGCCCGGAAGAGCTATGTGGATCCGCGGGTCCTGGACCACTTCGCCGCCGGGGAGACCATCGACCCGAAACGGCCGGACTCCGCCGAATCCGAGGTCCGTTCCCTGCTGTACCAGGAAGGCGACGTCGTTCCGCTGCGGTGAGGCGCCCGGCTCAGAACATGCCGTTGATGAACCCGATGACGATCGCGGTCCACCAGCAGGCCTGCGAGATGACCAGGCACACGATCAGGTGCGTCCGCTGCCCGACGGTCAGGTCCGTGAAGGCGGCGTCGTCGGGCAGCCGGGCCAGCCGCCGCATGAGCGGAATCAGCATGATGCCGTTCAGGCTGAGCACCAGTACGGCGGCCAGTTTGACGTCTGTCATCGGGTTGGTCAGGTGCGGGGTCAGGAGCACGCCGGTGGCCAGCATGCCGGCGAGGCCGCCCCAGATCAGGGGGGTGGCGGCCCCGTCGAGCCGGACGGTTTCGGCCAGTTTCCGCCTGCCGACCAGCCACAGAAAGCCGTGCCAGTCCAGCACGATGATGGCGCCAAAGGCCACCACCATGCACAGGACGTGCAGCACGACGGCGACTTTGTGGACAAAGCTGTCGACGTGGACGGCAGTGGACAAGGTGACGGATAACAGCCACGCCACGGCCGCCGCTGCGGACAGCACGACGACGAGGCGCCGGGTGGATCGCTCGGATTCCCGGTGCCGCCGGATGGTGCGTCTGCTGACGGGGACGTAACTCATGGGCCCATCTCGGAGAACCTGACCTGCTGAGTGCGTGGATGGGGGCTAGCTCAAACGATATCCCCGACGCCCGCCCGGCAACAAGGGCAGCGTCGGCTTGGCCCTACATCCGTCCGAAGCGTGCCCGGAGCAGCGCGAACGCCCCGTAGGCGATGAAGCCCGCCCCGATCGCCACAAGCAGCACCGGACCAAACGGATGGTCCTGCAGCGCCTTGAGGCTGCCGTCCAGCCCGGTGGACGAACCGGGGTCGTTGGTGGCTGCGGCAATGACAAACAGCAGCCCCGTCAGGATCAGCGCCACCCCCTTGGCAACGTGGCCGGCGACGCCCAGGCCGCTGATCAGCCGGCCCCGGTGTGTCCCCTCGAAATGCGCCAGCTCCGCCTTGAACTTCTTGCCCGCGCCCTTGACGATGAAGTACACGCCGATCCCGATGATCGTCAGGCCCAGTCCGATCAGCGCCGGGACCCCGAACGGGCTGCGCACGACGGCGGTGCTGAAGTCCCGCGTCGAGTCGCCGGAATCGCCCCGGTTGCCGAGCGCGAAGCCGGCGAAGCTCAGCCCCACGCTGCCGTAGGCGATGCTGAGGAAACCGGAGGACACGAGCTTGCCCAGCCGTTGCTTGCGCGGGAGGTGCCTGGCCCGCAGGGTGGCCTCGCTCAACTGCCAGAGGGCGAGACCGGCGCACGCGATGAACCCGGCCCACATGACCGCCGGGCCCCACGGGTTGGCCGCGAGCTGTTCGATCGCCCCGGTCGGCTCCGCCTGGCCCGGGGCGCCCAGCACCAGGGCCACGGCAATCGCGCCGATCACAATGTGCAGTAGCGCCATCACGGCAAAACCGGAACGTGCGACGACGTCGAGCGCCGCGCTGTTCGACGCCGCCTCCGCCGCGTCGGCTGCGTCGCCGGCCGCCCCGCCGGCCGGCTCGCCGAGGGTGTCCTGGCCGGTTTCTCCCGTCGCGGAGGGCGGGCCGTCGGCCCCCGAAATTTCCATGCCGCCGAGTCTACGCAAGGGAGGCCTCCGCCGGACTATCAAGTTTTTCATAAGTGTGCTTACCATAGCCGAGTCGCGGCTCTTCGGGGCGGCGGCCGTTCCGGATTCGAATACAGACGATAGGAAGCTCTCCATGGCAGGTAATCTTGTTGCCCGATCCATCCACGACCTGACGGCGGGCGCCTGGTTCGGCGG
>DASWAW010000590.1:0-2202 GCA_036390955.1 Arthrobacter sp. | reverse complement strand
TCGTTCTCGTTCGTCTTGGAGTCGTAGAACTGCTTGACGGAATCGGTCGCGTCGGGGCCCACGGTGTAGCCGGAGACGCTCATGAAGAAGTCCCGGCTGCCCAGGACCTTGCCGAAGTCGGCAGAAGCGCGCTGGTCGATGCCAACATCCATGCCGCCGGCCTTGAGCTGGCTCTGCAGGGTCTGCGCGAAGGCCAGGGTGGTGGGGTCGTCACCGAAGTTGCTGATCTTGAAGGCGGCGGGGACGCCGTCCTTTTCCATGATGCCTGCGGCGTTGGCCGTGTAGCCGGCGTCCGTCAGGACCTTCTTGGCGGCCTCGGCGCCGGTTTCCTTGACCGGGTAGTTGTCCTGGTAGTACTTGGAGAAGGGCAGCAGCATCATCGATCCGGAGCTGGTTTCTTCCCAGTTCAGTCCGTTGAAGCGGACCTTGCGCAGGGCCTCGCGGTCGACGGCGGTGAAGATCGCCTTGCGGATGGCGACGTCGGTCATCGGCGCCTTCTGCGCGTTGAGGTTCAGGCCGCCGGCGAAGAGACGCTGGCCGCGACGGATCTCGGAGTCCTTTGTGCCGTCGAGCTGCTTGTACGGGGTGATGGTGTTTGCGGAAACACCGTCGATCTCGCCGTTCTTGAACGCTGCGATGGCGGCGCTGCTCTCAAGCTGGCGGAAGACCACTTTCTCCAGGACCGGCTTGGTGCCCCACCACTTGTCGTTCTGGGCGAGGGTGACCGTCTTGGCGGCGCTGTCGTACTGGTCCAGCTTGAACGGTCCGGCCATCCACTCCGGGTGCATGTCGCCGGTGAAGCCCTCGTTGAAGAGCGCCGGGGTGTTCACGGCCGGGTGGACCAGGCCGGTGAAGAGGGAGTCCAGCGGGTACACGGGCTGGGTGGTGGTGACAATAACTTCCTTGGCGCTGGAGCCGGCCTTGACGGAGTCAACGAACTCGTACGCGCCGGAGCTGACGATGTCGATGTCCTTGTTTTCACCCTTGAGCATGTTCCAGGTGTTTTCGAAGGCCTTGACGTCGATCGGGGTGCCGTCGTTGTAGGCGGCCTTCGGGTTCACCTTGATGGTGATGGTCTGCTTGCCGTCCTTGACCTCGCTCTTGACGTCCTCACAGAAGTCCTTGTTCGGCGTGGCGGTGCCGTCGAAGTCGAAGTTCCAGCAGCCCCAGGTGCCGGCCTGGTCGATGGGACGGTGCAGGGCGGTGTTGTCCGCGCTGTTGCCGTTGTTGGAGAATCCGTTGAAGTCCGGCCCGATGTTGCCCAGCGGCAGGGTGACGGTGCCGCCCGGCTGCAGGTCCTTGGCGTCCTTCGCGTTGATGCTGATCAGCTTGGCCAGATCACTTCCCGCGTCCTGGCCCTTGGCGGCCTCGGGACCCTTTGCGGCGCCGCCGCCACCGCCACAGGCGGTCAGCGCGAGCGCTGCAACGACGGCGGTAACGCCGCCGATCTTGGTCAGATTCTTCATGAGTTCCCCTTCATTTTTGGTGCAGGTTGTGATGCGTGTGACTGGTTGGTCAGTTTGTTTCGTGGACTACGAGCATGTCCGCGTCCAGTTCGCCGTCCGGGTAGAAACAGGCGAATTGCTGGTCAATGGGGGCCGCCGTGGTGACGGTAGCGGCCGGAGGTCCGGGGCGTCCGGCCCCGACGGTTTCCAGGGGCGCCGTGACTGTTGCCAGCCCGGGCTCAAGAGTGAGGCACTTCTCCTGCTTCGCCGGCGGCAGTGCCGCGAAGACCGGGCAGCGGGTGGCGAAATTGCAGCCCGTGGGGGCCTCCAGCGGCGAGGGCAGATCGCCCTGCAGGATGATGCGTTCGCGGGTGCGTTCCAGGACCGGGTCCGGGACCGGAATCGCGGAGAGCAGGGCCCGGGTGTACGGGTGGCGCGGATTGTCGAAAACGCTGTCCACGTCCCCGATCTCGACGATCTTGCCCAGGTACATCACGGCCACACGGTTCGAAATGTGCCGCACCACGGACAGATCGTGCGCCACCATCAGGTAGCTCAGGCCGAGTTCCGCACGGAGCTGGTCCAGCAGGTTGATGACGCCGGCCTGAACGGACACGTCCAGGGCGGACACGGGCTCGTCGAGCACCACCAGTTTGGGGTTCACGGCGAGGGCGCGGGCAATGCCGATGCGCTGGCGCTGGCCGCCGGAGAACTGGTTGGGGAAGCGGTTGACGTGGTCCGGCTGGAGGCCCACGAG
>DASWAW010000589.1:0-1587 GCA_036390955.1 Arthrobacter sp. | reverse complement strand
AAGAACGCCAGCAGTGCCTCCATTGCCAGCGGCGCCCCGAACACGTCTCCCACGAAGCGGCTGTACTCGCTCCACGCCATGCCGAACTGGAACTCCTGCACAATGCCCGTGGCGACGCCCATGATGAAGTTGATCAGGAAGAGTTTGCCCCAGAACTTGGTCATCCGGAGGTACTCCGGCTTGCCCGTGCGGTGCCACAACGTCTGGATCACGGCGACGACCAGGCCCAGGCCGATCGTCAGCGGCACCATCATGAAGTGGTAGACAGTGGTGATGCCGAATTGCCAGCGTGCGATTTCCAAGGCGTCCAAGGCAGTCCCTAACTTTGCTAGGCGAGCAACTTCTACACAGCGTAGAAAGATTCTTCTACAAAGTGTAGAACAGTTTAATGGTTCCCTGCACCCCAGCGTCCCACGGTGCGGATCGGCCTGCAATGGAGGCCAGTCCGACGTCGGCGGCCGAGCCTTGAGCGGTTCCGGCCCGGCGCAGCGTGGACCGTGGCTTCGGGTCAGCCGAGCAGTTCGGCGCGCTTCTTGACGGCGCTGACGTAGTCGGTGAAGGCCCGTTCCAAATCGGGGACGGTATTCCAAAGCGGAACCAGCAGTGGGCCGGTGAATTCCTCCCTGACGCGCAGGTGTGTCATGCCGCCGTGGGGAGTGAGGGTAAACGTGCGCACGCCCTTGAACAGGCCCCAGGGCAGGCCTCCGGTCCAGGTCATCACCTCGCCCGGTATCTGCTGGACGCGTAGGCGGAACGTGCGGTTCCCGCCGGTGCGGGTACGGACCCTAATCGTGCCGCCGTTGCGCAGTTCGCCGTCGATGCGGGTTATGCCGGAGTCCCAGACGGTGAAGTTGCCACCGTCCGTGATGATTTCCCATACCGTGGAGTCCCCGGCATTAATCAGCGTCTCGGCCTCGAAATATTTCATGGCGCTCTCAGGCCGGTACTTTGCCCTTGATCCTGTCAAGCGCATCAGCGCTGATGGTTCCTGACCTTAACACTTGGCCGCCGTCTGGAGGTCGCTGACCGCGGCCTGGACGTTGGCAGCTTCGTCCCGCAGGGAGTTGACCTTCTGGGTCAGAGTGGCATCGTCGGGAACAGCTTTGACTGCCCGGACGAAGTTCTCTTCAGCCGTCTTGACGGCATCCACCTGGTCCTTCGCGACGTCCTGGCTCGCCTTGATCAGATCGTCGAAGGTCTTCACGACCTGATCCCGTGCCGCATCGAGCTGCCCCACCGTGGCACTCGGATTAAGTGTCTGCTTGAAATTTGTCAGGGCTGCGGCATAAGCACTGGCAGCGGCGCATGCCTGGGAAACATTCTCCTGCGCTCTGGCGCTGCTGACGCTCGAACCGGGGGTCGACGTGCTGCAACCAGTGAGCATTGCGACGGCTATCCCGAGGGCGATCGATCCTGCAACGATTGGGCGTGGTCTCGACATTGGAGGCTCCTTTTCGAGATGGAGTGCGGCAAACAGCCCTGCCTCTGGCAAGTACGACCATTCTCTGGCCGCCCCGGGAGCCGGACCTCATCCGGGGCAGGTGATCTGTGATGCACAAACCTGAATCCGGCGGATCGGCGGGACGA
>DASWAW010000588.1:0-1749 GCA_036390955.1 Arthrobacter sp. | reverse complement strand
TTTGATTTGCAAATCATTCGCGTGATCCCCGTCTAGGAGTGAAAGGCTAATCGAGCTGGGTGATAGCTGGTTCCTTCCGAAACATGTCGCAGCATGACCTTGCTGGAGATCGTCGGCGAAGTAGAGCACTGATTGGGGAATCCTGGAGGGAAACCTCTAGCTCTCCTGTCAAACTCCAAAATCGCCGTCATCGTAGAAAGCGGGAGTCCGCACTGGTGGGTAAGCTAACAGTGCGTGAGGGAGACAACCCAGACCGTGGTTAAGGTCCCAGAGTGTCGGCTAAGTGTAAACACAAAAAGGGTGTCCCAAGCCCAAAACAACTGGAAGGTGAGCTCAGAAGCAGCTATCCTTTAAAGAGTGCGTAACAGCTCACCAGTCGAGGTTTGGGGCCCCGAAAATGGACGGGGCTCAAGCCGACCACCGATACCACGGGACACCGAAAGGTGATTCTGTAGGAAGGCGTCTCGTTTGGATAGAAGCAGGGCTGTGAAGTCCTGTGGACCATACGGGAACGAAAATCCTGGCAATAGTAGCACCAAAGTTCAGTGAGAATCTGAACCGCCGTAGGGGCCAGGGTTCCTCGGCAATGATTGTCAGCCGAGGGTTAGTCGATCCTAAGTCGTACCGTAATTCGAATACGACGAAAGGGAAACAGGTTAATATTCCTGTACCATTCAGTCATACCGCGCAAGCGGCCTGACGCCTCAGGGTAGATCGAGCAGTGTAACCACGCTGTCCAAGCATCGAAATCTATGGAGTACCGTAATGGTGAGAAGTGGATGAAAATGTGATGGTGTAAATCGGTTGATCCCAGGGGACCGTGAAAATGGGACTGAATGTCCGTACCAAGAACCGACACTGGTGCCCCTAGTTGAGAAGACTAAGGCGTGTCGGCATAAACTGGCTAAGGGAATTCGGCAAATTAGCTCCGTAACTTCGGGATAAGGAGTGCCTGCCTTGAAGAAGGCAGGTCGCAGAGACCAGGGAGCACTAACTGTCTAATAACAACATAGCTGACTGCTAATCCGAAAGGACAAGTACAGTCAGTGAATCCTGCCCAGTGCAGGTACCTGAAAACCCGGTACAACGGGACGAAGGGCCTGTCAACGGCGGGGGTAACTATAACCCTCTTAAGGTAGCGTAGTACCTTGTCGCTTAATTGGCGACTTGCATGAATGGATCAATGAGTGCTCTACTGTCCCTAGTCAGAACCCGGTGAACTTTACATTCTAGTGCAGAGTCTAGAGACCCCTAAGGGGAAGTGAAGACCCCGTTGAGCTTTACTGCAGCCTGTGGCTGGGTTGTGGTTTTGGATGCGCAGTGTAGGTAGGAGGCGTCGAAACCTTCGCTTCGGCGAAGGCGGAGCCGGCAATGAGACACTACCCTTCTGAGACTACGACCCTCACTCGGAGACGAGGACACCTATAGGTGGGCAGTTTGGGTGGGGCGCCACGCCCTTGAAAAGATATCAAGGGCGCCCAAAGGTTGACTCATGTGGGTCGGAAACCCACAGTGGAGTGCAAGAGCATAAGTCAGCCTGACTGGATTTCGCATAACAAGAAATCCTGAGACGAAAGTCGGGTCTAGCGAACCACTAAGCCCTCTTGATGAGGGCTATTGACTACAGAAAAGCTACCACAGGGATAACAGAGTCGTCGCCGGCAAGAGTACATATCGACCCGGCGGCTTGCTACCTCGATGTCGGTTCTTTCCATCCTGGCCGTGCAGCAGCGGCCAAGGGTGAGGTTG
>DASWAW010000587.1:0-4113 GCA_036390955.1 Arthrobacter sp. | reverse complement strand
CGGGGCCTCACTAACGCCAATGGTGACCACCTCCGGTCCGAGTACAAAAGGGGGTCACGCCATGGGGCGCGGCCGTCAAAAGGCAAAAGCTACCAAGCAGGCTCGGGATATTAAGTACTATTCCCCGAACACTGACTACACCGCTCTTCAGCGTGAGCTCAAGAGCTCTGAAGTCCGTGCACCGAGCCGTTTCTCGAGTGAGCCGGTTGAACCGGATTATTCGGCTTATGTGGATAAGTACGCGGACGATGTGGAAGAGGACGACGACGAGGTAGATTCCCGTCGGATAGGTTAGTCGCACTTCTTTCCGGCATGTTTCTCCGCTAGCGGATTGCCGACCACATGATTTCAGGCCCGCCGGCCGCTCCCAGTTCGGGAGCGGACGGCGGGTTTTCTGCTGTCCGGGTATTGGTACCGGATCCGCCGCGGCCACGGGCCACGCCCTGTTGTCCCGGCCGGGGCCCTCGGGCTAGGTTGAAGCTGCCGGCCCGACCGGCAGCATGCAAGTTTTTGTTCCGGAAGGAGTGCCATGACCATTCGCACGGGGTTCGCCGACGGCGAGGTCTGCTGGACGGACCTGCAGACCCGTGACGTCGGGGCGGCCAAGGCGTTTTATGCCGCCGTCTTCGGCTGGCGCTACGAGGACCTGCCCACCCCGGACGGGCGCAGCTACGCGCAGGCGTTCCTGGGCGAGGATCTGGTCACCGTGATCGCGCCGCAGAATCCGCAGCAGACGGCCGCCGGAGCGCCCGGGCAGTGGAACGTGTACTTCGCGTCCTCGGATGCCGGGGAGCTCGCCGACGGACTGGTCCACGCCGGCGGCACCCTGGAGTTTGGCCCCGAAGCGGTGGGCGGCACCGGTGTGATGGTTTTCTTCGCCCCGCCCGGAGGCGGCACCACCGGTGCCTGGCAGGCCGGGAGCCACTTCGGCACCGCCCGCAGCGGGGAACCCGGGTCCTTGGCCTGGGCCGAACTGCTGACGCCCGAGCCGCAGTCCGCCGTCGGATTCTTCCAGCAGCTGTTCGGGCACGACGTGACCGAATACCCGCAGGACGACGGCGGCAGGTACACCACGCTGATGGTGGACGGCGCGGAGGTGGCCGGGGTCGCCGCGGTCCCGGCGGAGGCCGAGGGCACGCTGAAACCCGGGTGGCAGGTGTACTTCGGGGTGTCCAGCGTCGCTGAGGCGGTCGCGTCGGCGGTGGCCGCCGGCGGCACGGTCCTGATCGAACCGGACGAGGTCGACGAAGCCGGCACCATCGCCACCCTCGAGGATCCGCAGGGCGGCGTGTTCAGCGTCCTGGAGGTCTGAGCCGGTTTCACCAGAGCCGGGTTAACCAGATCGAGTGCTCCACAACTGCCGTTGGCGGTTATGGAGCACTCGGTGAGGGTCTAGAGGAGGGGTCAGGCGTAGGCGTTGACCAGCCGGACGGCGCCGCCGTCGACGCCCTTGGCGCCCTGGACGTAGTCCGGGCCGGTCTTGATGATCGAATCCGAATTCTGCTCCACGGTGCCCATGACCCAGGCCGGCAGCCCGCGTTCGTTGAGGCGGCTCACGGCGGCGTCGGCGGCCTCGGGGGAGACGATCGCGACCATGCCCACGCCCAGGTTCAGCGTGCGCTCCAGGTCGGCGAGCGGGACGTTGCCCAGTTCGGCGACCAGCCGGAAGATGGCCGGGAGCTGCCAGGTGGCGCGGTCCACGGTGGCCAGCAGGCCCTGCGGCAGGACGCGGGCCAGGTTGGCGGCGAGGCCGCCGCCGGTCACGTGGCTGAAGCCGTGCACGGCCTGGCCGGCGGCGGAGCCGCTCACCGGGAAGGTGCGGGCCAGGTCCAGGCAGTCGGCGGCGTAGACGCGGGTCGGTTCCAGGAGTTCCTCGCCGAGGGTGCGGCTGAATTCGGAGACGTGGCGGTCCAGGGCCCAGCCGGCGTGGTTGATGACGCGGCGGACCAGGGAATAGCCGTTGGAGTGAAGCCCCGAGGAGGCCATGCCGATCACCACGTCGCCGGCGCGGACGCGGTCCGGGCCCAGCAGGTCGGCGGCTTCGACAACGCCGGTGGCGGCACCGGCGACGTCGTACTCGTGCTCGCCCAGCAGGCCCGGGTGCTCGGCGGTTTCGCCGCCCACCAGGGCGGTGCCGGCGACGGAGCAGGCGGCCGCGATGCCGCGGACGATGTCCGCGATGCGCTCCGGGACAACCTTGCCGCAGGCAATGTAGTCGGTCATGTACAGCGGCTCGGCGCCCACCACCACGATGTCATCGACCACCATGCCGACGAGGTCGAAGCCGATGGTGTCGTGGATGTCCATGGCCTGCGCAATGGCGACCTTGGTGCCGACGCCGTCGGTGGAGGTGGCCAGCAGCGGGCGCTTGTAGCTGAGCAGCCTCGAAACGTCGTAGAGGCCGGCGAAGCCGCCGACGCCGCCGATCACCGAGGAGTTGTGTGTGGCCTTAACGGCATCCTTCATCAGTTCGACGGCGCGGTCGCCCGCTTCGACGTCGACGCCGGCGGAGGCGTAGGTGATGCCGACGGTGTTCTGGGCGGCGTTCATGTCAGCGGCCGGGGAGGCGGAAGTCATACGGGCTCTTTCTTGTCGGCAGCGATGGGACGATCAATGCGATCGTCATCGGTGAGCAGTTCTTCGAATTCGGCGTCGGGGCCCGGATCGCAGCCGGTGGCGCCGGCCTTCCCGGCCGGATCGTCGTCGGGGCTGATGTCGGCGGCGGCCTCGGCGGCGGTCTGCGTCGCTGCGGCGCCGAGGGCGGCGTCTCCGGCAGCGGCGGGGAGCCCGCCAAGATCGGTGCGTTCGAGCAGGTTCTTTCCCAGTTTGTCGGCCCCCGGAAGCTCGATCGGGTACTGGCCCGTGAAGCAGGCCGTGCACAGGCGTTCGCGCGGCTGCTGGGTGGCGCCGATCATGCCGTCTTCGGAAATGTAGGCCAGGGAGTCGGCGCCGATAGCCTGGGTGATCTCTTCGACGGTGGCGCCGTTGGCAATCAGTTCCGCCCGGGAGGCGAAGTCGATGCCGTAGAAGCACGGCCACTTCACCGGCGGGGAGGAAATCTTGATGTGGACGCTGGCGGCGCCGGCCTCCCGGAGCATCCGGACGATCGCGCGCTGGGTGTTGCCGCGGACGATCGAGTCATCCACCACCACGACGCGCTTGCCGCGGATCACGGATTCCAGCGCGTTGAGCTTGAGCCGGATGCCCAGCTGGCGCAGCGTCTGCGACGGCTGGATGAAGGTGCGGCCAACGTAGGAGTTTTTGACGAAGCCGTGTGCGAACGGGATGCCGGATTCCTCGGCGTACCCCACCGCCGCGGGGGTGCCGGATTCCGGCACGGGGATGACGATGTCCGCTTCCTGGGTGTTTTCGCGGGCCAGCTGGCGGCCCATTTCCACGCGGGACTCGTACACGGAACGGCCGGCAATGGAGGCGTCGGGGCGGGCGAGGTAGACGTACTCGAAGACGCAGCCGGCCGGCGTCGCCTCCGCGAAGCGCTGGGCGCGGACGCCGTCCTCGTCGATCGCGATGAACTCGCCGGGCTCGATTTCGCGGATGAAGCTGGCGCCGACGGTGGCGAGGGCGGACTGCTCGGAGGCAACCACCCAGCCGCGCTCCAGCCGGCCCAGGCAGAGCGGGCGGATGCCGTAGGTGTCGCGGGCCGCGTAGAGGGTGCCTTCATCCATGAAGACAAAGCAGAAACCGCCCTTGATCTTGGGCAGCAGCTCCATGGCGGTCTGTTCCAGGGTTTTGCCCTCTTCGCCCTCCAGCAGGGCCGTGACGAGGGCGGTGTCCGAGGTGTTGCCCTGCTTCATTTCGCCGGTGAGCTGGCCGCCGTTGCGGTCCACGATCATCGCTTTCAGCTCGGCGGTGTTGGTCAGGTTGCCGTTGTGGGCCAGGGCCACGGTGCCGGTCGCTGTCGCGCCCAGGGTGGGCTGCGCGTTGGCCCAGTGGCTCGCGCCGGTGGTGGAATAACGGCAGTGGCCGACGGCCAGGTGCCCGGTCAGGGTGTTGAGCGTGGTCTCGTCGAAGACCTGGGAGACGAGTCCCATGTCCTTGTAGACGTTGATCCGCTTGCCGTCGCTGGTGGCTATACCAGCCGACTCCTGACCG
>DASWAW010000586.1:0-7334 GCA_036390955.1 Arthrobacter sp. | reverse complement strand
CCGGACGGCCACGGCGCACATGACCACGACCACGGCCCGGACGGCCACGGCGCACATGACCACGACCACGGCGCGCCCGGTCACAGCCACACGCACGCCACCGGCCTGAAAGGCTGGCTTCAGTCGGTCTTCGTCCCGCACTCGCACGACGCTGCAGACTCCATCGATGAGGCGCTTGAATCCAGTTCCCAGGGCATCCGCGCCGTCAAGATCTCCCTGCTCGGCCTCGGCGCTACCGCGCTCTTCCAGCTCGTGATCGTGCTGGTCAGCGGCTCCGTGGCGCTGCTGGCCGACACCGTGCACAACTTCTCCGACGCCCTGACCGCGGTCCCGCTGTGGATCGCGTTCCTGCTGGGCCGCCGGAAGGCCACCCGGACTTACACCTACGGGTTCGGACGGGCCGAGGACCTCGCCGGGCTGTTCATCGTGGCAATGATCGCGCTCTCCGCGGTGGTGGCCGCCGTCGAATCCATCCGCCGCTTCTTCGAACCCCAGCCCGTGCACAACCTCGGCTGGGTGCTCGCCGCCGGCCTGGTGGGCTTCGCCGGCAACGAGCTCGTCGCGATCTACCGGATCCGCGTCGGCCGGCAGATCGGCTCCGCAGCTTTGGTGGCCGACGGTATCCACGCCCGGACGGACGGCTTCACCTCGCTGGCGGTCGTCGCAGGTGTCATCGGCGTCTGGCTCGGCTTCCCGCTCGCGGACCCGATCGTCGGCCTGCTGATCTCCGCCGCCATCGTCGTCCTGCTGTGGGGCACCGTGCGCGACGTCGGACGGCGGCTGATGGACGGCGTCGACCCTGAACTGACGGAGCGGGTTGAGGCCGTCATCGCGGAGCACTCCAGGGCCGGCGGCGCTGCCCGGCTGCGCTGGTCAGGCCACCGGCTGCACGTCGAGGTCACGGTGCCGATTGCAACGGATGCGCACCTGGTGGAGCTCGCCTCGGTGACGTCCAATGTGGAACGCGGCGTACGGCGGGCCCTGCCCCACGTCGGCTCGGTGTCGGTCGTGCCCGGCTTCGCCACGGACGGGCCGGCGCGGACCGGCTAAATCCCCAGCGTGCCGAGACTCTGCTGCAGCGTCTCCGCCGAATGGTGCAGCGAGGCGAGTTCGCCGTCGTCCATGGGCGTATCCAGGATCTGACGGACCCCGCCGTGGCCCACGATGCTCGGCAGGGACAGCGCGACGCCGGTGATTCCGTACTGGCCGTCCAACACGGTGGACACCGGCAGGACGGCGTTTTCCCCGCGCATCAGGGCCTCCACGATGCGCGCGCCCGACAGCCCGATCGCGTAGTTGGTGGCGCCCTTCCCGGCGATCACCTTGTAGGCCGCCTGCGTCACTTCGCGCGCGGTTTCGGCGAGGTAGCCGGGCGTGAAGACGTGTTCCCCGTCGACCTTCCAGTTCCGGATCGGGACCGGGCCGATCGTTGCGCCGGACCAGACGGGAAATTCGGTGTCGCCGTGCTCGCCCACCATGCTGGCGTGCACGCTGGTCAGGGAGACGCCGGCTTTCCGCGCCAGCAGCCACCGCAGCCGGGACGTATCGAGCACCGTGCCGGAGGAGAAGATGCGCGAAGACGGCAGGCCGGAGATCTTCTGCGCCGCGACGGTCAGCACATCGCAGGGGTTGGTCACCAGCACGAACACGGCATCGGGGGCGTGCGCAAGCAGCTGCGGCATGAGCTGTTCGAGGATGCGGACGTTGGTGCCGGCCAGGTCCAGCCGCGTCTGGCCCGGCGCCTGTTTGGCCCCCGCGGTGATGACGACGACGTCGGCCCCTTCCGTCGCGGAGATGTCCCCGCCGCCGGTGACGGTTGCCGCAGCGGCCGCGAACTGGGTGCCGTGAGCCAGGTCCAGCACCTCGGCCTCGGCCTTGGTTGCGTTGACGTCGAAGAGGGCCACGTGGCTGGCCGAGCCGCGGATCAGGGCGGCGTAGGCGAGGGAGGTGCCGACGCTGCCGGCGCCGACAATTGCGAGTTTTGATCCGGAACTCTGGGACATGGGCTTCTTCTTTCCGGTCAGACGGCGGGTGGTGCGACAGTGCCGGCCGTGTCGCCGCCGTCGATCACAAATTCGGCGCCCGTGACGAACGAGGACTCATCGCCGGCCAGATACACGGCCAGCTCGGCGACCTCGGTGGGTTGCCCAACGCGGTGCAGGGGGACATGTCCGGTGTCGAACGTCATGCCGGCGGTCATGGGCGTCTCGATGACCCCGGGATGGACCGAATTGACCCGGATGCCGGAGCCGCCGAGATCCAGGGCGGCGCTCTTGGTCAGGCCGCGGACCCCGAACTTTGACGCTGTATAGCCGGAGAGGTTCTCGTAGCCCCGGAGGCCGGCAATCGAGGAGATGTTGATGATGGAGGCGGCGGTTGCGCGGGCCATGGCCGGCGCCGCAGCCTTGATGCCGTTGAAGACACCGGTGAGGTTCACATCGATGATCCGGGCCCACTCTTCGTGCGGATACTCGTCGATCCGGCCGAAGTTCACCATGCCGGCATTGTTGACCAGGACACTGAGGCTGCCGAACGCGGTCTCGGCCTCGCCCACCGCTGCCTCCCAGTCCGCCGGCTTCGTCACGTCCAGGTGGACATAGCGGACCCCGTCCCCGAGCCTGCCCGCCAGTTGCCGGCCGTCCTCGTCGAGGACGTCGCCGACGACGACGCGCGCCCCTTCGTCCAGGAAGCGTTGCGCGATGGCCGCGCCAATGCCCCGGGCGCCGCCGCTGACCAGGGCCACTTTGCCGTCCAACCGTCCCATCGCTGAGTCCTTTCGGCAGCGAGCCTCACCAGGGACGCGGCCGTCCGGGCTCGTCTCAACCTCACCAAGGTCCGCCGGGCTTGGGCAGGGCCGTTGTACCCTAAGCGCACCGGCGTGCGGGGCGGCGGAACCGCCGTCGCGCGTGTCCTGAGCCGTCGGCTCAGAGGTGCTGGATGCCTGCCCGCTGCATGGCGTCCCTGTAGACCTCGACGTTCTTGCTCAGGAGTTCTTCCTGCTTGACTGCCGAGACGGCGAAGGCGCGGCCGCCCAGGGCCGTGGCCTTGTAGATCTTGACGCCGCGGTTCTTAAGGGAGGAGTGGTAGGTCTTCTCGAACAGCGTCAGGAAGGCATGGGCATCCGCGCCGTGGGCGATGACGGCGGAGACCCGCTTGTTGATCTTGAGGAACTGGCGGAACGGCCGCAGGCCGTCCGTCTTCTCCTGGACGTTCAGCGCGGAGGGGAGCTCGGGGTCGCGGACCCAGGGGTAGGCGTTCCACGGCATGACATAACGGGGGTCGAGTTCGACGGCCTCGTAGATGGAGGTGGCGCGGCGGGCCGTCTCGTCGTCGTTGAAGTGGGAAACGAAACCCGATTCGGTGCCCTTGCCCGGGGCGATATGGAGGCTGACGATCCGGCACTCGTCCTCGTCGTGGACAGGATCGATGTAGGGGACGACCGACCCCGGCTTCTTTTCCATGAGTTCGTCGCAAAGCTGCGTTACGGCGGCGATGTTCGGTTCCTGCAGCAGGGTCTTCTTTTCGTCCCAGTCAATCGTCACGATTTCTCCCTCAGCGCTCGGCGTCCAGAATCAGGCGTCTAGTTCCACTCTACGCTTTTGGGCGGCGGGGCGTTTTTTGCGCGCCGTGGAAGAGTCGATCGGCCCCTAGTCACGCCGAATGGGCGGGCGTACGCTTAAAGCGCCTGCAGGTAACCACAGGATTAAGCCGGGTCGTTCTGGACGTGAAAATGTCCGAGCCGTCTCATAGCGAGATCGCGAAGGTACCTGCAGGCCTTGCGTTTAAAACGCGTGACGCTCCCTAGGTGCGTGGCCGCCGTCGTGCTTGAATCCGGCTGACATGGCGTGAGAATCCGCCCAAACCTCTGGCTCCTCTCTGCCGCCGCAGGCATGATGGAAGCGATCCCTCATATCCCCTCCGCCGCGGCGCCCGACGCCCGCCGGGTTGACCCCGAAAGCAGGCAACGCGTGAATTCAGAAGCGATGGAACGGGCCCGGGAAGTCGAGGCGCAGCTGACCGACGAGGAGCGCTTCTCACTTCTCATCAGCGTCATGGGCGCCAATGCGGTGCTCACGGACAAGGATCCGCGCATCCCGGACGGCGTCCCGATGAGCGCCGGGTACACGCCAGGGATCCCGCGGCTGGGCATCCCGGCCCTGCTGATGAGCGACGCGAGCCTGGGCGTCACCAACCCGGGCTACCGGGAGGGGGACACCGCCACCGCACTCCCGGCGTCAATCGCCCTCGGGGCCAGCTTCAACCCCGGGCTCGCCCGCAGATCCGGGCAGCTGGTGGGCCGGGAGGCCCGGAGCAAAGGGCTCAATGTCCAGCTCGCCGGCGGAGTCAACCTGCACCGCGACCCGCGCAACGGCCGGAACTTCGAATACCTCTCCGAGGACCCCTGGCTTACCGGAGTCCTCGGCGCGGAGTCAGTCAAGGGCATCCAGGGCGAACAGGTCATCTCCACGGTCAAGCACTTTTCGCTCAACTGCAACGAAACCAACCGGCACTGGCTGGACGCCGTCATCGACCCGGCCGCGCACCGGGAAGCCGACCTCCTCGCATTCGAGATCGCCATCGAACGCGCCCAGCCCGGCGCGGTCATGACCGGCTACAACAAGATCAACGGCACCTACTCGGGCGGCAACGAGCCGCTGCTTCAAGGCATCCTCAAAGGCGCATGGGGCTTCCCCGGCTGGGTGATGTCGGACTGGGGCGCGACGCCGAGCTGGGACTTCGCGTTGCGGGGCCAGGACCAGGAATCCGGCGTGCAGATCGACGTGATGATGTGGGGACAGGAGACCTTCACCGGCCCGCTGCGCGCGGCCTACGCGGCGGGTGAACTCCCCAAGGAACGCCTGTCCGAGATGGTGCAGCGCATCCTCTACGCCGTCTTCGACGTCGGCATCGACCGGTGGGAGGGAACGCCCGACGTCGACCTCGCCGCCCACGCCGACATCGCCCTGGAGACCGCGCGGCAGGGGATTGTGCTGCTGAAGAACGACGGCGTGCTTCCGCTGGAGCCGTCATCAGCGCCCGGCACGCCCTACAAGATCGCGGTCATCGGGGGACATGCCCAGCTCGGGGTGCCCACCGGCTGCGGCTCCAGCGCCGTCACCCCGCCCGGCGGCTACGCCGAGGTCCACTCCATCGGCGGTCCGGGCATCATGGGCAGCATGCGGAACCTGTACCTGCTGCCCTCCTCCCCGCTGGCGGAACTGCAGAAGCTGCTGCCCGACGCTGAAATTGAATACGACCCCGGGATGAGCCCGGCCGAGGCAGCCCTGCTGGCGCGCCGCTCCGACGTCGCCGTCGTTTTTGGCATCCGGGTGGAGGGCGAGGGCTACGACAACGCGGACCTGTCCCTGCCGTGGGGCCAGGACGCCGTGATCGAGGCGGTCGCCGGCGCCAACGCGAACACTGTCGTCGTCCTGGAGACTGGGAACCCCGTGGCGATGCCGTGGCTTCCGAAGGTCAGGGCGGTCCTGGCGGCCTGGTACCCCGGCCAGTGCGGCGGCCAGGCGATCGCCGAACTCCTCGCCGGCGCCACCAACCCCTCCGGCAAACTGCCGCTGACCTTCCCGACCGGGCTGGACCAGACACCGAGGCCGGAGCTGCCGGGCCTCGGCACGCCGTGGGGCACCCCGACGACGGTCAACTACAACGAGGGATCCGACGTCGGCTACCGCTGGTTCGCGCAGACCGGCCAGGAGCCCCTGTTCCCCTTCGGCCACGGGCTCAGCTACACCCGGTTCGGCTACGCGGGCCTGGCAGTGCAGGAGCGGGCCGGGGTGCGAGCCGAGTTTACCGTCACCAATACTGGCCCGTGCCGCGGGGCGGACGTCCCCCAGCTGTACCTCCTTGAGGGTCCTGAGGGGTCCCGGACGCGGCTGCTCGGTTTCGAACGTGTGGACCTGGAACCTGGTGAATCACGGGCCGTCTCGCTGGACGTTGATCCGCGGCTGCTGGCCTCCTACGACACTGGCCGCGGGCAGTGGCACACCCGCGGTGGCAGCTACCGCCTAGCTCTCGGGCACTCGGCCGGCAACTACACCATGGAGGCCGACGTCTCCCTGGCCGAGTCGTGGTTCGGGCGGTAGCAGGCCGGGCAACCCGGCAGTGTCTCAGGCCGCGGTTGCAGCCGCTGATCCTGCCCCGGGGCGGCCGAGTCTGACCATCTTGGCGAGGTGCCGGAGCTCGTGCCGCTCCCGGGAAGCTGCGGCTTCAGAAGGCGGAGACCCGGGTAATGGCGGTGCGGTGGATTGGTAGCTGTGTCCGGTGGGGGTGGTGACGTCGAGGGTGTGTCGGGGTCCGGGGCGTGGTCGGGAGGACCAGCCGGGGGTTTCTTTGGTGTGGTTGCAGGCTTCGCAGAGCCCGGCGCCGTTGTTGTGGGTGGTGGTGCCGTTGTGGTGCCAGGGGAGGATGTGGTCGAAGTGGCGGATGGGGGCGTCGCAGTAGGGGGTGCGGCAGGTGGCGTCGCGGGCGGTGAGGTAGCGGCGGAGTCCGGGCGGGAAGAGCCGGGCTCTCGAGTCCATCGCGGTGAGTTCGCCGGTGCCGGGGGCGGTGTAGAGCCGGCGGAGCCAGAGGGCCATGTCCTTGTCCCCGGCGCTGTCCCTGGTGGTGCCCGCCGTACCGATTCCCGCCGTCCCCGTTCCGGCGTCTTTTCCGGCGTGACTGAGCAGGTCGCGGGCCCAGCCGGCGGGGACGATGCCGTAGCCGGGGAGGCGGGCGGGTTCGCTGTGGCCCTGGAAGAGGGTGCGGTCGGTCATGACGAGCTGGATTTCGATCCCGCTGATCCCGCCGGCCTTTCCCGTGGTGCGTTCGACGAGGGCGTCGGCCATGAGCTGCCCGCGGGTCCGGGGGTCCCCGCCGGCGCGGAGGGTGTCGGCGTGCCGGGTGAGGGCGGCGTGGACGGAAATACCGGCGGCGACGGGGAGCAGGGCGGTGAGGTAGCACATGGTGTCCGGGGCCGGGCGGAGGCTGACGTGCCGTTCGGTGGCGGCGTGGCTGGCGCGCTGGGTGACGGTGCGGGGGTCCAGCCGGTAGGCGGCGGTCCGGGCTGCGGCAATGATGCCCCGGTCCCCGGTCCCGTTGAAGGTTCCGGTGTCGGCGGCGAGTTCTTCGTCCACGGCGGCCCGGTCGGCCGCGGAGAGGCAGGCGGTTTCCTTCACGACCAAGGTGGCGCGCCATTCGTTGAGCTGCCCGCTCTCCAGCGCCGCGAGGGTGTGGGGCATTTCGGTGACGAGGGCTTTGGCCAGGCCCAGGAGCCGTCCGCCGCGGGCCGGGGATTCCCGCCGGGCCAGCGCGATCTGCGCGCCGACCCCGGCACCCAG
>DASWAW010000585.1:0-4808 GCA_036390955.1 Arthrobacter sp. | reverse complement strand
TTAAGACGGCGGGAGGCGCCGCCGGTAACCCGGCGGAAATGTGTCGGACCGGGGCGGTCCGGGTCAGCTGCTGATGTCCCGGTTCTTCCGGAAGGCGTTGCGGCGGGCGTGCTCGTGGACGCGGCTCAGGGCCTCGATCTGGGACCGGGCGTCCTCGCCAAGGGCGGTGAAGGTGGCCGGGTCGAGCCCGAGGTCGGGGGCCAGCTCCGCCAGGGTCTGCCAGCCGCCGAGCTTCCCCAGGACCGCGGCACGCATCAGTTCTGCCTCCAGCACCATGGTCATCGGCGACCGGCGGACGATGCGCCCGTTCAGCTTGAGGCGGCCGGCGCGCTCCGCCAGCCAGGCGGCGGCCTGGCGGTGCGGCCGCTGCCGCACGCCGAGGTCGTGGATCAGGCCGAGGAGCACCTCCCGTTCCCTGGTGATTTCCGCGCTGACCCGGGCGAGGTCGGCGGACACCGGGGTGTCGGCGAAGGCCTCGGCCATGCGCTGGATCCGGGAGACGCCGGCGGTGGAACCGCTCAGGTGGTCCGAAAGGTACAAACCCAGGAGCTTCCCGTCGATGGAGCCGGGGATGTGCGGTGCCATGGTTCCTCCAGGTTGCGTGTGCCAGAGCGTTTCGATTGACCCAAACCCCACCGCACGGCCGCTGGCGCTCCCGGATGCCGGGCGCCCGGCTCTTGCCGTTCCGGCGGCCGCCCGGTCGCCGGTCGGGCCTACAGCTCCTGGCGGTAGACCAGCAGCTTGATGTCGGTGTCCGGCACGACCCAGTCGCGCTCGGGGGCCCGCTGGAAACCGGTCTTCCGGTAGAGCCCATGGGCGCTTTCCCAGGTCAGGCCCGTGGTCAGTGCCACGGCGCTGATCCCGGGCAGCGAGCGGGCATGGTCAAGGATGGCGTGGACCATCGCCTTGCCGGCGCCGCTGCGCTGGACGGCCGGGTCCACCACGAGCATCCGGAATTCCAGCTCGTCGCTCCGGGCGATGTCCGCGTAGGGTTCGCCGGCGACGGCCAGGGTCACGGAGCCGACGATGTGGCCCGCGCGTTCCGCCACCCAGATGGTGGCCTTCGCGGCCCGCCGGGCAACATCCTGGATCTGCCGCATATACGGGTGGTCGGCGCTCTCAAAGTAGCCCGCGGCCAGGTAGGCGTCCCGGGTGATGCGCGCGATGGCGTCGTAGTCGGCCGGGACTGCAGGGCGAATGATGATCTGGGGATGCACCTGTCCATGCTACGGGCGGGTACGCCGGGGCGGTCACGGAACGGCGGTTTCCGTGACTGAACTATCAGAACGGGCCCGCACTGGCAGAACGGGCCGGCCCCCAACGGGGGTGCTAGAGCGGGAACTTGCCCGAGAGCTCCAGCGTCCCGGCGCAGGTCCAGGCCGCGAGGCGTTCGTCGTCGGAGGGGCCGCCGGCGAGCGGGCTGGTCAGCCGCGGCCGGCGCACCCAGCAGCCGGCCTCTTCCGCGATCAGGGCGCCGGCGGCGAAGTCGTGTTCGTTGAGGCCCCGTTCGCCGTAGGCGTCGTGGGTGCCGTCCGCCACGAGGCAAAGGTCCAGGGCGGCGGACCCGAGGCGTCGGACGTCGGCGAAGCCGTCCATGATGCTGGCCAGCCCGGCGGCCTGTTCGGCCCGGACGGCCGGGTCGTAGCTGAAGCCCGTGGCGAGGATCTGCCCGGTGCGCCCCGGGACGGGTCCGGACAGCGGCGTCAGCCGGCCCTCTTCCTCGAGCCAGGCGCCCTGCCCGCGGAGCGCGTAGTACCTCCGGCCCAGGGCCGGGGCGTTGACGACGCCGGCCAGCCAGACGCCGTCGGGATCCGCCACGGCCACCGAGGTGCCGTAGTAGACGATGTTGCGGATGAAGTTGGTGGTCCCGTCGAGCGGGTCGATGGACCAGCGGTAGCCGCTGGGCGTGGCCGGCAGGACCGTGCCGCCTTCCTCGCCGGTGATGATGTCGTACGGTCTCGCCGCGGTAATTACGTCCCGGACGGCGGTTTCCGCGGCGACGTCGAAGGCGGTGACCCAGTCCCCGGAGTCGCCCTTGTTGCTGACGTCCAGCTCGGCGGCGTTCCGGCCGGCCAGGACCGCAGCCCCCGCCGCCGCCGCCCGCTGTGCGAGTTCCAGCAGCGCGGCCGGGAGTCCGGCGGGCCGGTCAAGGGCGCTGGCGGTCATCCGGACACAACTTCCTGGTGGTCTTCTTCGGCATCCTCACGGGCGCCGTCGCCGGCGTCGTCCCCGGTGTCCCTTGTCTCCGCAGACGACGCCGCGGACGACTCCGCGGACGAGCCCGCGGAAGCGTCCGCGGGACCGTCAACCGGGCCGTTGGCCAGGAGGGCGCGGAAGCCGTCCTCATCCAGGACCGGCACGCCGAGCTGTTCGGCCTTGTCCAGCTTGGTGCCCGCGTTCTCGCCGGCCACGACGTAGTCCGTCTTCTTCGAGACGGAGCCGGCGGCCTTGCCGCCGCGGAGCAGGATGGCTTCCTTGGCCTCGTCCCGGCTGAAGCCCTCCAGGCTGCCGGTCACCACGATCGTCAGTCCTTCCAGGGTCCGGGGCATGGATTCGTCGCGTTCATCCTCCATCCGGACGCCGTCCGCCGCCCAGGTGTCCACGATCTCGCGGTGCCAGTCCTCGGCGAACCATTCGATCAGGGCGGCGGCGATCACCGGGCCGACGCCGTCGACGTGGGCGAGTTCCTCCTCGGAAGCCTGCCGGATGGCGTCCATGCTGCCGAACGCGGTGGCAAGGGCACGGGAGGCCCGGGGGCCGACGTGCCGGATGGACAGCGCCACCAGGACGCGCCACAGCGGCTGGGTCTTGGCCTTTTCCAGCTCGCGGAAGAGCTTCTCGGTGGTGGCCGTGGGCTTGGAGGGGGTCTTGGCGGTGCCCTTGCTGTAGAAGTACGGCACCAGCTCGAACTCGCCGGTCGCCACGCCCTTGGACCGCTTTTCCCGCCGGATGCGGACGCCGGCGAGGTCGGCGGGGGTCAGCCGGAACAGGTTCGCCTCGGTGGTCAGCGGCGGGGTTTCCGGCTCGGCCGGCTGGGTCAGGGCGATTGCGGCTTCCCAGCCCAGCGCCTCGATGTCGAAGGCGCCGCGGCCGGCGAGGTGGAACACACGTTCGCGCAGCTGCGCGGGACAGGAGCGGGAATTGGGGCAGCGGATGTCCACGTCCCCTTCCTTGGCCGGCGCCAAAGGGGTGCCGCAGGCGGGGCATTCGGTGGGCATGACAAAGTCCCGGACCGGCGGATCCTGCTGCTCGCGCAGGGCCAGGACCGGCCCGACGATTTCCGGGATGACGTCCCCGGCCTTGCGCAGCACCACGATGTCACCGATCTTGACGCCCTTGGCCTTGACGACTTCCTGGTTGTGCAGGGTGGCCATCTCCACGGTGGAGCCCGCAACCTTAACGGGCTCCATCACGCCGTACGGCGTTACGCGGCCGGTGCGGCCGACGTTGACAGCGATGTCCAGCAGCTTGGTGTGGACTTCCTCGGGCGGGTATTTGTACGCGACGGCCCAGCGCGGGACCCGGGAGGTGTAGCCGAGGGCGCGCTGGGTGGCGAAGTCGTCGACCTTGACCACAATGCCGTCGATTTCGTGGGTGAGGCTGTGGCGCTTGTCGCCGTACCGGGTGATGAATTCCAGCACGTCATGGAGCCCGGGCAGGACCTCGAAGTAGGGGCTGGTGGGCAGTCCCCACTCCGCGAGCTGCCGGTAGGTGTCCGACTGGCTGACCGTCTCCAGCCCTTCGCGGGCGCCGATGCCGTGCACGTACATCCGCAGCGGGCGCTTGGCGGTTTCGGCCGGGTCCTTCTGGCGCAGCGAGCCGGCGGCAGCGTTGCGGGGGTTGGCCAGCGGCGCCTTGCCGGCCTCGATCAGCGCCTCGTTGAACTCGGCGAAGGCTTTGGAGGGGATGAAGACCTCGCCGCGGACCTCCATCTCGGCCGGGAAACCGCTGCCGCTGAGATGCTGCGGGATCTCCTTGATGGTCAGGACGTTGTGCGTGATGTCCTCCCCCGTGGTGCCGTCGCCGCGGGTGGCGGCCCGGACCAGCACGCCGTCGCGGTAGAGCAGGTTGACCGCGAGGCCGTCGATCTTGAGCTCGGTGAGCCAGGCCGGCGTCCCGTTGCCGAGTTTGGCAATGTTGGCTTCGGCCTTGGCAATCCAGGCTTCCAGCTCCTCGAGGGAAAAGACGTCCTCCAGGCTGTACATGCGCTGCAGATGTTCGACGGCGGTAAAGGCGGCGGACACTTCGCCGCCCACCTCCTGGGTCGGCGAATCGTTGGCCACGAGTTCCGGATGCATCGCCTCGAGGGTTTCCAGCCGCCGGTAGAGCTCGTCGAACTCGGCGTCCGAAATGATCGGAGCGTCCTCCTGGTAGTACGCGAAGCGGTGCTTGCGGACCTCCTCGACGAGGACCTCGTACTCTTCGCGCACGGCCTCGGAGGGCGTTTGTGTTTCGGCTTCTGCTGCAGTGTTCCCTGTGCTCACAGACCTATCCTGCCTTAGATCGCCGACATTGTCCGGTCAGGATTCCCGGGTGCCGTGCCACCCGGAGTCCGGGCCGCACACCCGGCCCTAACCGGCTGTGGCCGCTGCAACGCCCGCAATCAAGGGGTGTTGCAACGGCCACCTGCACACCCGGAGTTGGGTCCGGGCCGTGGAATGACGAGACGGGGTTAGCGGGAGGCGCTTTCCTGCTCGGTGGCGTTGCGGCTGGCCTGCTTGCCGGCCTCCTGCAGCGCCTGGGACACCTTCGCCAGCGCCGCGACGTGCTGGCCGTTCCACTCGCTGCGGAACTTGTCCGCGTCCGGG
>DASWAW010000584.1:0-2542 GCA_036390955.1 Arthrobacter sp. | reverse complement strand
CCAGCGGTGCGTGACCTTGGCACGCTGGAAGACGAACTTGACCGAATCGATCTGCAGGCCCAGGCCCACGAGGAACAGCAGCGGGAAGAAGAGCCAGCCCTGCTTGCGGGTGAGGAAGGAAAACCGGCCCTGCCGGGTGGCGGCGGCTTCCGGGAAGAAGGCGATCGCGCCGGTGGCGATATCGGGGTCCTTCGAAATGACATTGGGGTGGTTGTGGTGCGCGCCGTGCTTCTGCTCCCACCAGGAGTAGCTCATCCCGGCGACCGAGGTGGCGAGCAGCCGAGCGGCCCAGTCGTTGGCCCGGCGGGACGCGAAGATCTGCCGGTGCCCGGCCTCGTGGGCCAGGAAGCTCAGCTGGGTGCAGAGGATGCCCAAGGCTGCGGCGATGAGGAGCTGGAACCAGCTGTCACCGATCAGGGCGAAGCCGACCCAGGTGGCGGCCATCAGGAGGACCAGAACGGAGAACACCGTGATGTAGAACCCGACGCGGCGTTCCAGCAGCCCTGCGGCCTTGACGGTTTTCAGGAGTTCCGAGTAGCTCAGGACAACGGCGTTCGGCTGCCGGATACGGGATTTCGGTCGCTCCGGCGTGGCGGTAGTGAGGGTCATGTAGCGCGTGCCTCGAAACTGTTACGGGCAACGCTGCGCCCGACATTCGGGCTGCACGGTTGGGGGTCACCCTATACCAAGCATACGCCCCCGGACTATAAGGCCCTCCCGAATCGGAACGACCTGCCCGGGGCAAGGGGCAACGCGGAGAGGGTGTGGAGGGTCCGCCGGAGGCCTTCCGGGACCGGGTCAGGGCACGCAAGCGGACACGCAACAGTGAATGCATAAATATCGGCATCTATGCATACTCTTGCTGTATAGTCGGTGCTATGACTATTTCTGTTGCCGTCTCCGGCGCAAGCGGTTATGCCGGCGGCGAGGTGCTGCGGCTCCTCGCCGGCCACCCCGACGTGACGATCGGCGCCATCACGGCCCACAGCAACGCCGGTTCCAGACTAGGGGAATTGCAGCCCCATCTCCACGGTCTGGCCAGCCGAATCCTCGAGGACACGACGGTGGCGAACCTGTCCGGACACGACGTTGTGTTCCTGGCCCTGCCGCACGGTGCCTCCGCGGAGATCGCGGCGCAGCTGCCGGCCGGCACGCTCGTGATCGACGCCGGCGCCGACCACCGGCTGTCCGATGCGGCCGCCTGGGAGAAGTTCTACGGCTCCCCGCACGCCGGAACCTGGCCCTATGGGCTGCCGGAGCTTCCCGGCCAGCGGGAGGCGCTCCGCGGCGCCAAACGGATTGCCGTGCCGGGCTGCTACCCGACGTCGGCCCTGCTGGCCCTCACCCCGGGCTTCAGCAACCACCTGCTGCAGGCGGACGACGTCGTTATCGTTTCCGCGTCCGGCACGTCCGGGGCCGGCAAGGCCGCCAAGGTCAACCTGATCGGCGCCGAGGTCATGGGCTCGATGAGCCCGTATGGCGTCGGCGGCGGACACCGGCACACCCCGGAGATCGAGCAGGGGCTCTCCCGGGCCCTGAACGCGCCGGTCACCGTGTCCTTCACCCCCACGCTGGCCCCGATGAGCCGGGGCATCCTCACCACCGCGACGGCGAAAGTCCGGCCCGGCGTCACCGCCGAGGAACTCCGCCACGCCTGGACCGAGGCCTACGACGACGAGCCGTTTGTCCACCTGCTCCCGGAAGGCCGCTGGCCCGCCACCAAATCGGTGCAGGGATCCAACCACGCGGTGATGCAGCTGGCGCTCGACGAGCACACCGGCCGCGTCATCGTCACCTGCGCCATCGATAACCTGACCAAGGGGACCGCCGGCGGGGCCGTGCAGTCCATGAACATTGCCCTCGGCCTGGCGGAAACCGCCGGCCTCGATCTGCAGGGAGTCGCACCATGAGCATCACCGTCCCCCAGGGATTCCGCGCCGCCGGCGTCACCGCCGGCCTGAAGACCTCCGGCAACCCGGACCTGGCCCTCGTGGTCAACGACGGACCCGCCAAGGCCGCCGCGGCCGTGTTCACCTCCAACCGGGTTGCCGCCGCCCCCGTGCACTGGTCCCGCGAGGTGGTCAAGGACGGCCGCGTGGACGCCGTGATCCTGAACTCCGGCGGCGCCAATGCCTGCACCGGCCCGCAGGGTTTCCAGAACACGCACACCACCGCCGAGAAGACCGCCGAGGCGCTCGGCGTCTCCGCCACCGACGTCTTCGTGTGCTCCACCGGCCTGATCGGCGAGCAGCTCCCGATGGACAAGATCCTCGCCGGGATCGGCGCCGCCTCGGCAGCGCTCAGCACCGACGGCGGACCCGACGCCGCCACCGCGATCATGACGACGGACTCCGTGCCCAAGCAGGCGGTCTTCATCGGCGCCGACGCCGACGGCAAGGCCTTCACCATCGGCGGCATGGCCAAGGGCGCCGGCATGCTCGCCCCCGGGCTCGCCACCATGCTGGTGGTCCTCACCACGGACGCGGACGTCCAGCCGGACATGCTCGACGTCGTGCTCCGCGACGCCACCCGGGTCACCTTC
>DASWAW010000583.1:0-4644 GCA_036390955.1 Arthrobacter sp. | reverse complement strand
TGGTCGTGCCTGATATTGCTGCCGCTGGAGGTCCAGGGCCGATCTTATTCCTCCCAAGGTTACAGCGCCCGACACGGTATTCCGCGGACCTTGACAGCGGCCATTCTTTGAGCCTCAACCCTCTGGTAGAAGTCGAAGGTTACTGTTGCGGCGCGAAAAACCGCCCGGACGCTTGCAGGCGTCCGGGCGGTTTTGGCCAGTCACTGGCGGGGAGCGGAACGGCTCAGGCGTTGGCCAGAACCGGCTTTTCCGGAGCCGGGTTTTCCGGCGCCGCTTCCTGCTCGGAGGCACCGTGTCCGGCGATCATGGTCTGTTCGTTGAAGGGTTCGTTGCCGGAGAGGACGCGCTCAACCTGTCCGCCGTCGATCTCCTTGACCCAGGTGCCGATCAGGACGGTGGCCACGGCGTTGCCGGTGAAGTTGGTCAGCGCCCGGGCCTCTGACATGAAGCGGTCGATGCCGACGATCATGCCCACGCCGCCCAGCAGCTGCGGGGCATGCGCCTGCAGTCCTGCAGCCAGGGTCGCCAGGCCGGCGCCGGTGACACCCGCAGCGCCCTTGGACGCAATGATCATGAAGATCAGCAGCGACACCTGCGCGCCCAGGTCCAGCGGAGTGCCCATGGCGTTGGCCACGAAGAGCGACGCCATCGTCAGGTAGATAGCCGTGCCGTCGAGGTTGAAGGAGTAGCCGGTGGGGACCGTGACGCCAACGACCGGCTTGGACACGCCGAGGTGTTCCATTTTCGCGATCAGGCGGGGCAGCGCGGCCTCAGAGGACGAGGTGGAGAAGATCAGCAGGTATTCGCGGCCCAGGTACTTCATCAGCCGGAAGATGTTGACGCCGGCGACGATCTTGAGCAGGCCGCCGAGGATCACGACGATGAACAGGGCGCACGTGACGTAGAAGGCGATCATCAGGGTGGCCATGCTGAAGATGGCCTGCACGCCGGTGGCGCCGACGACGGCAGCGATCGCGCCGAAGGCTCCGATCGGGGCCAGCCACATGATCATGACCAGGATGCGGAAGACGAGGGCCTGGCCGTAGCCGACCGCTTTGAGGATCGGGGCGCCCTGCGTGCCCATCTGCTGGAGGGCGAAGCCGACCAGGATCGCGGCGAGCAGGGTCGGCAGGACCGGAATGTCACCCGGAATGATGCCCAGCAGGAAGTCGACCGTGCTGTCCGTGGCGGCCTTCTTGTTCGGGTCGTAGGGTGCGAGCTTGAGGCCCTCGCCCGGGTGGATCAGGTTGCCGACGACCAGGCCGATGGCCAGGGCGAAGGTGGACATCACCATGAAGTAGGCCAGGGCCAGGCCGCCGACCTTGCCGACCGTGGCTGCCTTGGCGATGGAACCGATGCCCAGGACGATGGTGCAGAAGATGACCGGGCCGATCATCATCTTGATGAGTTTGATGAACCCGTCGCCCAGCGGCTTCAGGGACTTGGCGACCTCGGGGAACATCAGCCCGACCAGGGCGCCGAGGACGACGGCCACGATGACCGCGATGTAGAGATAATGGGACTTGTCGAGTCCCTTGCGCTTCTTGACCGGCGTCGCGGCCAGCGCCGCCGACTCTCCTCGTTGAGAGGTCATGGTGTTCTCCTTGGATAGGCTGGACGTCGATGCGGCTCAGGCTGTGGGCCCTCCACGTCCGTTCTGCGTGTTCCACCATCATTGGGGATGGCGTGACGCGCATCACCGTTGCGTTCATATTGGTCATGGAAGGTGTGGATGATCCACCGCTGGAGCATTGCCCGACGGCTGTTTGTGGCCCATTTGCTGTTCATCCTGAGCCTGACGGCTGTGGTTGGCACCGCCACCTTCGTTGATGCCCGCGACCATGCCTATGACGAGGCCGGCCGGCGGATGGCCGCCGTCGCGACCGCCGTGGCCGACAGCCCCCTCGTGCTGGACGCGGCAGCCGCTCCGGATCCCTCCGCCCTGCTGCAGCCCTACGCGCTGAAAGTCATGAAGGATGCCGACGCGGATTTCATCACGATCATGGCGCCGGACCGCACCCGGTGGACCCACCCGCGGGATGAGGAACTGGGCAAGCCCTATATCGGCTCCATCGACGCGGCCCTGGGCGGCAGGGTCTTCACTGAGATCACGGCCGGCACGCTCGGCCCGTCGGTGCGCACCATCGCCCCGGTCAAGGACGCGGACGGCACCGTGCGGGCACTGGTCGCCGCCGGCGTCACCGTCCGCACTGTGGACATCGCCGTCTCCGGGAGGCTGCCAGCGCTCGTGGCCATCGCGCTGGCCCTGCTCGCGGCCGGATCGCTGGCGTCCTGGCTGCTGGGGCGGTACCTGCGGCGGGTGACGCGCGGCTGGGGTCCGGAGCAGCTCGCCCAGCTCTTCGCCTACTACGAATCGGTGCTGCACTCGGTCCGCGAGGGCGTGATCCTGATCGATCCCAAGGGCCAGGTGGTCATGTACAACGACCAGGCCGCCGAACTGTTGGGACTGACTCCGCTCTCGTCCGACGGCGGAGGCGCGCCTGCCGGCGGCGCAGGCGGCTCTGCCGGGAGCGGACAGCCGGAGGCTCTCTCCCTCGGGGCGCTGCCGCTGGCCCCCAGCCTCCGGGAGCTTTTCGAATCGGGCCGGACCGCGCTCGATGAAATCCATCTGACCGGCGCGCGGGTCCTGGTCGTGAACCAGGGGCCGGCCGTTGGGCCCGGTTCGGCCGGCGGACGCACGAACAGGGCCGTGTACGGCACCGTGGCCACCATCCGCGACCGCACCGAAATTGAGTCGCTGGGCAGCGAGCTGGAAACCATGCGCACGCTCTCCGACGCCCTGCGCGCCCAGACGCACGAGCATGCCAACCGGCTGCACACAATCGTCTCCCTGATGGAACTCGGACGCGGCACTGAAGCCCTGGACTTCGCCACCCAGGACCTTGAGCTCAGCCAGCGGCTCACCGATGACCTCGTCAGCTCCATCGACGAGCCCGTCCTTGGGGCCCTCATCATGGGCAAGGCCGCGGAGGCGCACGAACGGGGCGTCGAACTGGCCCTTAACACCCTGGGGGACGGGCATGGCCCCACCGCCGTGACCGGGCTGGCCGTGCAGGACCTGGTGGCGATCCTCGGCAACCTGCTGGACAACGCCATCGACGCCGCCGCCGAGGCGCCGGCTCCGAAGCTCGTGGAGCTTACGGTGGAAACGTCCGAGGGGATGCTAGTAATAACCGTGGAGGACAGCGGTCCCGGGATCGATCCGCAGGCCGTGGAGGACGTCTTCCGGCACGGTTTCAGCACCAAGACGGCGGGGCCGTTCGGTCGAGGCCTCGGCCTGGCCCTGGTCCGGCAGGCGGTGCAGCGGCTCGGCGGTACCATGACAATCACGAGCCCGGCCGGGGCGCTGTTCCGCGTCACACTGCCGACGGTTTCGCCGACTGCTTCGCCGACGATACAGCCGGTATCATCGCCGGCATCACTGACCACCGAGGGACAGCAATGAGCAGCATCCGCGTACTCGTCGTCGAAGACGAGCCCATCGCCGCGGCAGCCCACGCTGCCTATGTCGGCCGGCTGGCGGGATTCACGCTGGCGGGATCGGCCCCGGACGGACAGTCGGCGCTGCGGCTGATGACGGAATTCGCGGCCGCGGGCACCCCCGTGGACCTGGTGCTGCTGGACATGAACCTTCCGGACCTGCACGGCCTCGACATCGCACGCCGCATGCGGGCCGCCGGGCTGTTCGCGGACATCATCGCCATCACAGCCGTCCGGGAGCTGAACATTGTCCGCAGCGCGGTGGCCACAGGGGTGGTCCAGTACCTGATCAAACCCTTCACCTTTGCCACCTTCGCGGACAAGCTCACCAGCTACCGGCAGTTCCGGGAGCAGCTGGCCTCGCCCGCGGCCGGGCATGCCGGTCACGGCGCGTCGCAAAGCGAGGTGGACCAGGCGTTCGCGAGCCTGCGGGCCCCCTCGGAGCTGCCGTTGCCCAAGGGGCTGTCGGTGTCGACGCTGGACGCGGTGCAGGACTTCATGAAGCTGCAGTCCGGGGCGGTGTCGGCCAGCGAAGTGATGGAAGCGCTCGGCATGTCGCGGGTGACCGCGCGGCGCTACCTGGAATACCTCGCCGACGCCGGCACGGTCACCCGGACGGCACGCTACGGCGCGCCCGGCCGGCCGGAGAACGAGTACCGCTGGAGGCAAAACTAAGCGGACGCACGTTCCTCAGTTTCGACGGATACCGCCACATTAACTGCCTGTCATTTCCAGTACTCCCCTGCACGCTTCGCGCCTCCCGCTCAATACTCCTATGCCCAATGATTCTCAGGGGCGTATTGGTCCGCCCGTCCTGCGTTGCCCGCGTTCAATTGCCCGGTAGAACGAGGAGCGACCGACGCCAAACAGCTCGGCCAACTCTGCCTTGCTGTATCCCCCCGCGGCGTGTAGTTCGAGGAGGTGGTTTTCCTGTTTGACAGTGAGTTTCGGTTGTTTCCCTCGCAGGCGGCCCTTGGCCTTGGCAACCTTCATTCCTTCACGGGTGCGCATGCGGATGAGGTCGGCTTCGAACTCGGAGATCATCGCCAACACGTTGAACAGCAGTTTGCCCAACGGGTCAACGGGGTCATGAACGGATCCACCAATGCTGAGTTTGATTTCGCGATTAGCGAGGTCATCTGC
>DASWAW010000582.1:0-2688 GCA_036390955.1 Arthrobacter sp. | reverse complement strand
CAGCCCAACAAGTGCCTGGTCTGCTCCCGTGAGGTGAGGGTGAAGCTGTGGACGCTGGACAGTGGCCGGCGTGCCGCCGCCATGTACCTGTGCCCGGAGCATGAGGCCCCGCTGGAACTGCTGATGGATGCCGCCGCCGGCCTGCCTCCGGTGAGGCAGAAGTCCCTGCGCGATGAGCGGGACACCCCCGCCCCGCCGAGGGTCCAGAAGAAACGGCCGATGCAGCCACTGGCGTGGACGCCGCCGGACTAGAGGAGGTGGGAGGCCCGTGCCCCGTCGTGGGCGACGTAGGCCTCCCGGTCCAGGCATCCGATGACCCCGCGGAAGTGGGGGCCGGCGGCAAGGGCGAGCACGTTCTCGCGCTTGGTCATGGCGATGTCCACGGCGCGGGCTTCCAGCCCCTTGAGGCTGAGGACACGCTTGAGCGCGTCGAAGGACAGCAGGGCAGGGTGAAGCAGGGGAGCCCCCGACCCGATAAGGTACTCGTCGATCATGTCGAAGTGCCGGTCCCACTTGCCCTCAGGATCCGAGTCGGCCAGGGCCGCGACCTCGGCGTCATCCTTGGTCACCATGAGATTGACCGTGGCCACGACGGGCTCGTCCTCGTCGTCGAACTCGACGACGTCGAAGCCCTCCTCACAGATCCGCACACCCACGCGTGTGGACTTGCCCCGGCCGAAGGTGCGCAGCACTGACTGGATCTCGCCGGCCTTCTCCCGGTGGATCGCCACGGAGGCATAGCTATCCGGGGCCTGGGTTTCGAGAATGATCGTGGTTTTCCCCGCCACAATGCGGGACACGCCACAGATTACTACGGCACCTACGGTGCCGGAAGCGTCGGGTTGGTAGCTGATGAGCACGTGAGGACAGCCGGGTGGGCCCCCCGTCTCGGCGCTCAGCTCGACGGCGTTATAGAGCGCATCGGCCAGCTCGATCGGCCGCACCCCGAAGTTCAGGTCAGCCAACGCCGGCTTCCTGGAGGATGAAGATCACCGTGTTGCGGTGGTACTGCTTGTCCTCCGGGTTGGCGAAGTCCCAGTCGTGCAGCTCCGGATTGCAGGAGTCCCCGGGCGGGCAGGGCTGGTCAAAGTAAGCCCTGGCAATCCGCTCGACCTGTTCCTCGAATGTCTCGGTCATTCCTCTTCACTTTCAATCTCTGCGGCACAGGCCAGCAAGTCGGTCATGTAGGCCTTGGTGTGGTGCCCGCAGAACAACAGCGGGCCAGCCACAAACAGGACCATGGTCTTGGCCTGCGCACCGCACCGGTCGCACCGGTCCTTGGCAGTGAACAGGCTCCGGGCGGGAGCCAGGGAAGCAGTCTCCTCCACTAGGCAAGGATCTCGTAGCCCAGGGCCTCGATGACCCCGCGGGCATCCAGATCGCCGGCCAGCTCCAGCAGGGGCCCGTCGTTCTTCAGGTAGAAGTCGATGTCCAGGGACCCGTCCGGCTCGACGGCGAAGATGGACGTCTCCGCCTCGAAGCCGTCATCCTCGGGGAGGTTGGACACCACCACGTGGACGACGGACTCAAGGCCGCGGATGCTCAGCTCGAAGAGGGTGGTCAGCGCCTCGGGCACGAAACCGTTGAAGGGGCCGTTACCGAGAGCGGTGGCAGTTCCGATGGGGGGCATTGGGGTTCTCCTGGATTCTCTTGATGTCGGCCTCGGCGTTCTTGCGCCAGCGGCCTCCCCCGTGGGGGGTGGCCGCGACGACAAGCATTGCGCCGCTCGTATGGAGCAGCTTCCAGTGACCTCTACCGTTCATTCCTGATTCGGTGAAGCCATACTCTGCGGCGAACTTGATCAGCTCGCCGACGTCCTTGCGGTATTTCACTTTCCTTCCCCTTTCTTGCGGTCGATCTCATCGAGCTTGTTGGCTACCTGCTCGTCGAGCCAGCGGCTCCGGGCCCGGTGCTTGGCAACGGTCGACGCAAGGTCGTCGCCGGCGATGGCGCCGAATCCCGTTTCCTTGTCCTCCAGCATGTCGGCGAGTTTGGTTTCGTCGTAGGCCCATGCCAGTAGTTCGGTAATACTCATAACAATGTGTGTCTCGGCCATTCTGATGGTCACTCCTTCCTTCTCGTTGGTTTTGTTGTGCGGCTCCACCGTCCATCGACGGGGAACAGATTGTCCCGGGCCACCTGGCAGGCGTCGGCCAGCTCGGCGGGGGTCCAGTTGAACGGGTCCCGCTCCAGCTTGGGCAGGTAGAGCCGGCGGTCGGTGCGGGCCAGTGCCTCGGTCAGGGTCTCGGCCCCGGGGTGCGGGTTCTGTGCGTAGACCTTCATGGTCCGCAGGTCCCGGCCCTTGGAGGAGGCCACGTACCCGAGTTTCTTGATGATGTCGGCGGAGGTGCCCATGCCGTTCTCGAAGACAAGGGCCCAGCGTCCGGGGTTGGCCTCCAGCCAGGCCCCGATGTCCCGGCCCCCGGTGACACGGGCGCGGTTGCCGCCCTCCTGTCCCGGTGCCGGCGTGAGGTAGGGGTTGACCAGGTCGGCCACCCGCCCCACGACGGGGCGTGTCTCGGTGTCGATCACACCCATGCCCCGGGATCGAAGTGCTCCTCGAAGGACAGGTTCTCCAGGAAGATCCGGCACTGCTCCTCGGCCTCGGCCACGGTGGCCTGGTAGTACAGGCCCACCTCATTGGAGTGATCAATGTCCGAATCGTAGACGGTTGAACCATCCTCGGCG
>DASWAW010000581.1:0-1755 GCA_036390955.1 Arthrobacter sp. | reverse complement strand
TCGGAGTAGGCCAGCACGTAGACGATGGAGGTGCCCTTGACCAGGCCGATGATCTCGTTGAAGGCCGTGGGCAGGATGGCGCGCATGGCCTGCGGCAGGACGATCCGGGTGGAGCGCCGCCAGGCCGGGATGCCGAGCGCCGAGGCGGCTTCCAGCTGGCCCTGGTCGACGGAGAGGATGCCGCCGCGGATGATCTCCGCCGAATACGCCGCCTGGTTCAGGGTCAGGCCGAGCACCGCGGCCGCGAACTGGCTGATCAGTGTTGTGGTCTGGATTTCGAAGAACCGGACGTCGGTGAAGGGGATGCCGAGGCTGATCTTCTCGTACAGGTAGCCGAGGTTGTACCAGAGCAGCATCTGCACCAGCAGGGGAGTGGAGCGGAAGATCCAGGAAAACGTCCAGGACACCGAGACCAGAAGCGGTGATGCTGACAGCCGCATGAGGGCCAGGATGAAGCCCAGCACGAAACCCAGGATGCCGGAGATGGCGGTCAGCTTGAGGGTTTCCAGCAGCCCGTCCACGATCGACTTGGCCGTGAACCACTGCGCCACGACACCCCACTCCCAGCGCGGATTGGTGGCAAGCGACCAGGCGATGCCGGCGACGCCGAGGGCCACGACGGCGGTGCCCACCCAGCGCCAGGGGTGGCGGGCCGGGACCACACGGTACTCGGCGTAGTCGGTGGCGGGGGCGCGGTGTCCCGCACCGGATCCGCCGGGGCCCGCCGCCGCTGCACCGGCCGGAACCGCCGCCGCCGCGCCGGCGTCGACGGTTGGGGTTGATGTGCCGGCGGACGCCGGCCCAGGTGCGGACTGCGCCACCTTGGTAGTTGTCGAACTCATGCGCCACCTCGCTTCTTCCAGTTGCTTCGTAGGGTCGGGATTCCTGCAAATCTAGGGGCGCCCCCAGGGACCGGCAAGGCGCGAAGTTGCATTCGTTCACGGGGCTTCTCGCGGCGTCATGAGTCGGTTTCTTGCGCTTTTTAACTCGCCGTGACGCGGGGTGAACGGCCGTGACCGGCGCCTCGACCGGCCCCTCGCGGCCTGCCTAGCATGGGGCCCTGAAGCACCTGAACTGCGCCCCCGACGAGGAGTCCCCATGCCAGCGAACGCCCCCACCGTGGTTTTTGTCGGCGGCGGCCCCCGCACGGCCGGCATCCTGGAGCGCCTCGCAGCCAACCGGCCCGAGCTCTTCGACGCTCCCGTCAACATCCACGTGGTCGAACCGCACACGGCGGGCTCCGGACGGATCTGGCGGTACGCACAGCATCCCGGCCTCATGCTCAACTCGGCCGCGGCGGACGTCACCATGTTCACCGACCCCTCGGTGTCCTGCGAAGGTCCCGCGGCGGACGGTCCGGCCCTGGCTGACTGGGCCGCCGGCGTGCTGGACGGCTCCATCGCCGACGCCCCCGAGCTGCCGGCGGAGCTGCGGCGCCAGCTGCAGGAACTCTCCGGCGCCACCTTCCCCACCCGGCAGCTCCAAAGCGCCTACCTCGAATGGTTCTTCCGGCACGCGGTGGCCCGGCTCGCCCCGGACGCCGCCGTCACGGTCCACCACGACACCGCGGTCGGCATCGAGTCCGCATCAGTCCCCGCAGGGGCGTCCGACGGCGGCGGGTACCTCGTGCGGCTGGCCGGCGGCGCAACGCTCGCGGCCGACGTCGTGGTTACCGCGCTGGGGCACACCGACTCGCTGCCGGATGCGGAGTCCGCGGCGTGGGCGGACTTCGCGGCCCGGCACGGCGGGTTCCAC
>DASWAW010000580.1:0-8082 GCA_036390955.1 Arthrobacter sp. | reverse complement strand
CTCAAGGGTGAACGCTCCGAGCAGGTCGCCGGCGGCGTCGACGTCCACTCGGTGCGCCAGCCGGTCGGTGTGGTCGCCTGCATCACGCCGTTCAACTTCCCGGCGATGGTGCCGCTGTGGATGATCGGCAGCGCCCTGGCCTGCGGCAACACCGTGCTGCTCAAGCCCAGCGAAAAGGACCCGTCCTCGGCCGTCTTCATCGCGCAGGTCTTCGCCGAGGCCGGCCTGCCCGCCGGTGTCCTCAACGTCGTCCACGGCGACAAGGAAGCCGTCGACGTGCTGCTCGAACACCCGGACGTCAAGGCCATCAGCTTCGTCGGCTCGACGCCGATCGCCCAGTCCATCTACAAGCGGGCCGCCGACCACGGCAAGCGTGTGCAGGCCCTGGGCGGCGCCAAGAACCACATGGTGGTCCTGCCGGACGCGGACCTGAACATGGCCGCCGACGCGGCGGTCTCCGCCGCCTACGGCTCCGCCGGCGAGCGCTGCATGGCCGTCAGCGTCCTGGTCGCCGTCGGGAACATCGCCGATGAACTCGTCGAGGCGATCACCACCCGGATGGCCACGCTGACGATCGGCCCCGGGACCGATCCGGCGTCGCAGATGGGCCCGCTCATCACCGCCGCGCACCGCGACAAGGTCGCCTCCTACGTCGCCGGAGCGGCCCAGGAGGGCGCCACCGTGGTGGTGGACGGCCGCGAGCAGAGGTTCGATTCCAACGGCTTCTTCATCGGCGTCAGCCTGGTGGACCACGTCAAGCCCGGCATGAAGGTCTACGACGACGAGATCTTCGGCCCGGTCCTCTCCGTGGTCCGCGTCGAGACCTACGCCGACGCCGTCAAGCTCGTCAACGACAACGAGTTCGGCAACGGCGTAGCGATCTTCACCCGCGACGGCGGCGCCGCGCGGCAGTTCGAGTTCGACGTCGAGGCCGGCATGGTGGGCGTCAACGTGCCGATCCCGGTTCCGGTGGGGACCTTCTCCTTCGGCGGCTGGAAGAACTCGCTCTTCGGCGACACGCACATGTACGGCCCGGAAAGCATCCGCTTCTACACCCGCGGCAAGGTCGTCACCACCCGCTGGCCGGATCCGTCCACCTCGGTGATCGACCTCGGCTTCCCCCAGGTCGACTGACCGCTCGCCACACACCAACGCGGGGTCACTTCGCGCCCATCCCGAACCGGATGATGGGCCGTAAGTGACTCGGCGTTGTTTGTGCTGGTGGGGGTTAGCCCTTCATGATCTCCGCGCGCTGGGCCATGTAGTCCTCCATGGTGAGCTCGCCCTCGCTGTACCGCTGGTCCAGTTCTGCGAGCTTGCGGGCCCGGAAACCCTGCGGGGCCGACGGCGGCAGGGGCACCGCCGGGGCCGACGGCTGCTGCGCGTCCTGCGGCGGGACAGGCCGGGACTGGTTGCCCGGGTAACCCGGGCTGTCCTCATAGGGGACCGGGGACTGGTACCCCTGCTGGCCGGGATACTGCTGGCCCTGGTAAGGCTGGCCGGGGTACGGCTGGTTTGCCGGCGGGATGGGCTGCTGCGGGGCGCCGAGCTCGCCGAATGCCCCGTAATAGTCCCGCTGGGTGAAACCGTCACGCGGCTGCTTGTTCTGCGGGCCGGGGTACCCCGCCCCGCCTCCGGGCGTGTTTCCGGGGAACTGCCCGAACTGGTCCGGGAAGCCGCCTTGGTTCTGGTTCTGGTTCCGGCCGCGCACCGACTTCTTGTAATAGCGCATCGCCATCGGGATCAGGAATGACAAAACGATGATCCAAAAGAACAGACTGTTCACGGTACCGGGCCTCTCAGGAAGTGTCCTCCCAGCTTAACGCCCGCACCAGGCCCGTCGTGCCCGGGTCAGTCGTGCCCGGGCCCGTCGTGCCGGCGGAAGGCCCGTTCAGGGGCGGACAGGCTCTTCGGCGCCGGGCGGCCCCTCGCCCGAGCCAAGCGGCATCCCGGGGCCGAAGACCGGCCCCGGAAGGGGGCGCTTGGCCGTGACGCCGTCGCCGGAGGAACGGTTCCGGAGCCGGCGGACCACCCACGGCACAAAGTACTCGCGCGCCCACACCAGATCACCGGACCGCGCCTGCCGCCAGCTGCGCTGCGGCAGGGGCTTGGGGGAGAGGGGCTCCAGGGTGTGCTCCACGTTGAGGGAATCCAGGACCATGGCTGCGATCGTGTGGTGGCCCAGCGGCGAGAAGTGCAGGCGGTCCGCATCCCACATCTGCGGATCGTTCAGCTGCCGCAGGGACCACATGTCCGCAATGACGGCGTCGTGGCGCGCCGCGACGGTGCGGAGGTTCTCGTTATAGATGGCGACCTTGCTGCGCACCCGGCCCAGCACCGACGAGCCGGTGTCGGGGCCGTTGAAGAGGACCACCGTCGCGCCGGCCAGGGTGAGGATCTGCACCACCGAGTCGAGCTTCTCGGCCAGGGCATCCGGGTCCCCGCCGGGGCGGATCAGGTCGTTTCCGCCGGCCGACAGGGTCACGAGGTCGGGCCGGAGGGACAGGCAGTGGGCCAGCTGCTGGTCCACGATCTGCTGCAGGAGACGGCCCCGGACGGCGAGGTTGGCGTAGGCGAAGTCCTCGTGGCCGCGGCTGAGCTCCTCGGCCACCCGGTCCGCCCAGCCACGGTGACCGCCAGGACTTGCCGGCTCGGGATCACCGATGCCCTCCGTGAAGGAGTCCCCCATGGCCACATAGCGGGTCCAGGGGTGGGTGACGGCGTTCTCCGGTGCGTTCTCCACGGCTTCAGTTTCACTCACCTTCATATCGTGCACTCTCCCTGCAAAGCTACGCCACCGTAAGTTGTTACTTCCGGGTAACTGTAAGAATGGAGCCATGACTCATGCCGCTGCCTTTCCCGCCCCTGTTGTCCTATGGTCCAAGCCCGAGGAGGAGCGCGCCGGCAAGCCGCTCCTGGTCCTGCTGCACGGCTACGGCGCCAACGAACAGGATCTCCTGAGCCTGGCGGACCTGCTGCCGCAGGAGTTTGTGGTGGCCTCGCTGCGCGCTCCGATGGTTTCCGGCGCCGGCTTCACCTGGTTCCCGCTCACTGCCTCGATCGACTACTCCGTCGACGCCGTCAAGGATGCCGCCTCGTATGTGGAGGACTGGCTCGACTCCGTCCGGCCGGACCACCCCTCCGTGACGCTGCTGGGCTTCTCGATGGGGATGGCCCTGGCCACCACCCTGCTGCGGAGACGGCCCGCGGACTACGCCGCCGTCGTCGGGCTGTCCGGTTTTGCCGTCGACGCCGACGGGGATCCCAGCTTCCGGGACACCGAACTGGACGGGACGGTGCCGATGTTCTGGGGCCGCGACCAGCAGGACCCGGTGATCACGCCGGACAAGGTCGAGTTCACCATGGGCTGGGTGCGCAAGCACGTGAAGCTCACCAAGGTGCTCTACACCGGGATGTGGCACGGCATCAACCAGCAGGAAATCGGCCACGTCTCGGAGTTCCTCACCCACGGGGTGCTGAACAAGTAGGCTGACGACGCCGGGCGGCCTTCCCGCCCGGCGTCCAGCGCGGGGGGCTAGTACAGCTAGGCTCCGGCGGGGGTGGTGATCCGCACAGTCCTGCCGTTCACGGTGACGGTGTCGCCGTGGTGGAGTTGGCGGCCGCGGCGTTCGTCGATCTCGCCGTTGACCTTCACGAGCCCGCTCTTGATCAGCTCCGCTGCCTCCACACCGTCCTCGACCAGGCTGGCCAGCTTCAACAGCTGGCCGAGACGGATCATGTCGTCGCGGATGGGGATCTCTTCAATTTCCGGGTTGCTCATACAAGCAATGATGCCTGACGTAAGGTGACAGCAATGACGCACACGCCCCGGCTTCCGTTCCTCGCCGGGCTGCCGCTCGCGGTGGCAGCGGGGCTGTTCCTGCCAGTCCAGGGCAGGATCAACGGCGCCCTCGGGGCGGCACTCGCGGACGGAATCGCCGCCGCGGTGGTGAGTTTCACCACCGGGCTGGTGGTGATGATCGTGATATCGCTCGTGCTGCCGAAGGGCCGGGCCGGCCTGGCACAGATCCTGCCGTCCGTCCGGGAGCGCCGCTTCCCGCCCTATTACGTCCTGGCCGGATGCGTCGGCGGGTTCTTCGTCTTTGCGCAGTCCTTCACGGTGGGGCTGTTGGGAGTCGCCCTGTTTACTGTCGCAACCGTGACCGGGCAGACCCTCAGCGGACTGCTCGTGGACCGGATGGGGATCGGGCCGGCCGGAAAGAGATCCATCACCGGCATCCGGGTGCTCGGCAGCATCCTGACCGTCGCAGCCGTCGCCTGGGCCGTCTCGCCGCGCTTCTCCGGCGCCGGTTCGGGGCCGGAGAACCTGCTGGTTCCGCTGATCCTGCCCGTGCTGGCCGGATTCCTTATGAGCTTCCAGCAGGCCATGAACGGCACCGCCGCGATGCATTACGGCACACCCATCGCCGCGACGCTGATGAACTTCATCTCCGGCGCAGTCATGCTCTGGGCCGCCTGGCTGGTCAAGGTCGCCGTCGCGGGACCCGGCAACGCGCTCCCGGCGGAATGGTGGTACTACGTGGGCGGCCCCCTGGGCTGTATCTTCATCGGTGTCGGCACCCTGCTGGTCCGCAGCCTCGGCGTACTGGTGACGGGACTCGGCATGATCGCGGGCCAGCTGCTGGGATCCCTGGGACTTGACCTCGCATTCCCGACGCCCGGCACCGTGGTGGCCCTACCCACCGTCCTGGGAACCCTGCTGACTCTTGCCGCGATCGTTCTCGCGAGCCTGCCCTGGCCCAAGGGTGCCCTGGGACGCTGAACCCGGCCGCACCCAACCCGGCCGCACCCAGCCCGGCCGCACCCAGCCCGGCCGCACCCAACCCGGCCGTACTGAACCCGGCGGTACCCAGCCCGGCCGTACCCAACCCGGCCCTCCTGCGGCCGGGCGTCACCGGGAGCGGGCGGCGCCGGGTGTCAACAGGCCGGTAGGCTAGGAGGCGCAGCTTCCTGCACCGCCATCATTGAGCCCCGGCTGTTTGTTGTGTGCGTGCTGTTTCTGTGTTTAAGTCTTGCGTTTGAGCAGTGCCCCGTCCGGCAACCAGCCGGGATTCCGGGGCTGAAACCGCGGACCGCACCCAGCGGCCCTGTAGAAAGTGGAGTTCCCATGGCAGCAAAATCCGTCCTCGACCAGATCATTTCCCTCGCCAAGCGACGGGGTTTCGTATTCCAGGCCGGTGAAATCTACGGCGGCTCGCGTTCTGCCTGGGACTACGGCCCCCTGGGTGCCGAGCTCAAGGAAAACATCAAGCGCCAGTGGTGGCAGTCCGTGGTCCGCGGCCGCGAAGACGTCGTCGGCCTGGATTCCTCCGTGATCCTGCCCCGCCAGGTCTGGGAAGCCTCCGGCCACGTTGACGTGTTCTCCGACCCGCTGGTGGAGTGTCTTTCCTGCCACAAGCGCTACCGCGCGGACCACCTCGAGGAAGAATACGAGGAGAAGAAGGGCCGTCCCGCCGAGAACGGCCTCAAGGACATCGCCTGCGCCAACTGCGGCACCCGCGGCGAATGGACCGAACCCCAGGAATTCTCCGGCCTGCTCAAGACCTACCTCGGCCCGGTGGCCAATGAGGAGGGCCTGCACTACCTTCGTCCGGAAACGGCCCAGGGCATCTTCGTCAACTTCAGCAATGTCCTCACCACCTCCCGCAAGAAGCCCCCGTTCGGCATCGGCCAGATCGGCAAGTCCTTCCGCAACGAGATCACCCCGGGCAACTTCATTTTCCGCACCCGCGAGTTCGAGCAGATGGAAATGGAATTCTTCGTCGAACCCGGCACCGACGAGCAGTGGCACCAGTACTGGATGAAGGAGCGCATGTCCTGGTACACCGGCCTCGGCATCCGGGAAGACAACCTGCGTTTCTTCGAGCACCCGCTGGAGAAGCTCAGCCACTACTCCAAGGGCACCACGGACATCGAATACCGCTTCGGCTTCCACGGCTCCGAGTGGGGCGAGCTCGAGGGCATCGCCAACCGCACCGACTTCGACCTGACCACGCACTCCAAGGCCTCCGGCCAGGACCTGAGCTACTTCAACCAGGCCACCAACGAGCGCTACACCCCGTACGTGATTGAACCGGCGGCCGGCCTGACCCGTTCCTTCATGGCGTTCATGATCGACGCCTACACAGAGGACGAGGCACCCAACGCCAAGGGCGGCGTCGACATCCGCACCGTGCTCAAACTCGATCCGCGCCTGGCCCCGGTCAAGGCAGCGGTGCTGCCGCTGAGCCGCAACGAGGACCTGTCCCCGAAGGCCAAGGACCTCGCCGCCCAGCTGCGCAAGAGCTGGAACATCGAGTTCGACGACGCCGGCGCGATCGGCCGCCGCTACCGCCGCCAGGACGAAATCGGCACGCCGTTCTGCATCACCGTGGACTTCGAGACCCTGGACGACCAGGCCGTCACGATCCGCGAACGCGACACCATGAGCCAGGACCGCGTCTCCCTGGACAAGGTGGAGGGCTACCTGGCCGCACGGCTGATCGGCGCCTGATCATGACGATCGCATACCGCGAATGGCGCGACGGCGATGACCTGGCCCTGCTCGAGATCTGGGGCGGCCCCGAAACCGAGCAGGCCCGGCAGTTCCGCGGCACCCTGGCACCCTCAGGGAACGCGCCGTGGCGCCGCTGTATCGTGGCCGAGGACGTCGTCGACGGCGTGGCCATCCCCGTCGCGGCCGGCGTGGTCCACGAGGCCTCGCTGCACCCCGAACGGCTCTGGGCCTACATCGAGGTCGACCGGCACCACCGCCGCACCGGAGTTGGCTCCACGCTGCTGACCATGCTGCGGCACGAAGCCGCCCAGTCGCCGTCGGGCGTCACCCGGCTCCGGACGAAGGTGGAGCCGGGCACCCCCGGCGCGGCCTTCGCCGAGGCGGCGGGACTGGCCCCGATCCAGCGGTCCCGGCTCGTCGTCGTCGAACCGGGGTCCCTCCGGCTGCCCGTCTTCGGCGACGGCTCAGAGGCTGCCGCCTCCGAGCAGGTCGAGGACCTCGCCACCGGTTCGGTGGAGCTCAGCGACGTCGTGGGCCGGTACTACACGGCCGTGCACGGCTGGGACAGCCCCGGCGAGCTCAGCATCGGCACGGTCCAGCGCCTGTTCCTCGACGAACTCAGCGGAGCCCACGGCGCCATTGTGCTCCGGGCGCCCAAGGCCAGCGCGTTCGGCCCGGGGGTGCCGGCCAGCAAGAAGGGCCAGCTGCAGGCCTTCGCGATCAGCTACGCCGCACTGGCCCCCGGGGATAGCCCCTCAGGGGGCAAGACAGCAGGGGGCAAGGCAGCCGGGGACAACGCGGCGGGGGACGGCGCGGCCGGATCCGGCCAGCCCACCGACGTGTTCGTGGGCCACGAGCCCAAGCTCCCGGCGGACGAGGCCCAGGCCGCCGTCCGGGACCTGCTGGCCCTGATTGCGTTCCAGCACCCCGTGGTGCTGGAACTGGACGACTCGATGGAGGCGCTGCGCGCCGTCGTCGAGCCCCTGCTGGAGAGCGGCAAAGCCCGCCTCCAGGGCGCCGAGACCCTGGTCGTTTCCGACCCGGCCTAGGCCCCCTTGACCAAACTGACCCGCAGCTGTGGCCGTTATGAAGCGTGAAAACGGCCACAGCTGCGGGTCAGTTTGCGTCCAGCACAGTTATTTCGGCATCACCGGCGGAACGAAGTTGAACGTCATCCCCAGCAGCCAGACGAGCAGCAGCACCACCGGCAGGTGGAAGATGAACTGCAGGAACGTGAAGCCCACCAGGTCCCGGGCGCGCAGCCTCAGCACCGCGAGCAGCGGCAGCATAAAGAACGGGTTTATCAGGTTCGGCAGGGCTTCCGCGATGTTGTAGATCTGCACCGTCCAGCCGAGGTTCATCTGCACATCGGTGGCGGACTGCATCACATACGGCGCCTCCACCAGCCACTTGCCGCCGCCCGAGGGGACCAGCAGGCCCAGCAGCGCTGTATACAGCGCAATCACGACGGCGAACCCGCCGCCGCTGCCGATCTCCGAGAAAAACTCGGCCAGGTGGGCGGAGATGGTCATGCCGCCGTGGCCGGTGGCCTTGGTCAGGATCGC
>DASWAW010000579.1:0-2483 GCA_036390955.1 Arthrobacter sp. | reverse complement strand
TTACCCTCACCACGGTGCAGCCAAAATTGAAGAAATCAAGATGCGCACTGTCAAGGGCGAAGAGAAGATGTATCTCAAGCTCAAGGTGGCTCAGGGTGATCTGACCATTGAAGTTCCAGCAGAAAACGTTGACCTAGTTGGGGTCCGGGACGTAGTGGGCAAAGAAGGTCTGGAGCACGTGTTTGAAGTGCTGCGGGCCGAGTTCACGGAAGAACCCACCAACTGGTCGCGTCGATACAAGGCAAACCTGGAGAAGCTTGCTTCCGGTGACGTCATCAAGGTGGCAGAGGTCGTCCGCGACCTGTGGCGCCGCGATCACGACCGGGGTCTCTCCGCAGGGGAGAAGCGCATGCTGGCCAAGGCACGCCAGATTCTGATTTCAGAACTGGCGCTGGCCGAAAAGACCGATGAAGAGAAGGCTGCAAGCGTTCTCGACGAGGTCCTGGCTTCCTAAGCAAGTCGAACAGACAAGAATCGAACCCCGGTAGCGAAAAGGCTGCCGGGGTTTCTCTTTGCCCCCTTCAGCCCGGCCGGCCCGCCGGGACGTAGTCTTGTGCCCATGGACTCTGCACCGAGAAACCCCGTCACCGCGGTCGTCGTCGTCGCCGCCGGCTCCGGCCAGCGCCTGGGCTACGGCATGCCGAAAGCCAAGGTTCCGCTGGGCGGTGACAGCATCCTCACCCACGCCCTGCGGGGCGTCGCCGCCGCCGGCATCGCACAGCAGATCTGCGTCGCCATCCCGGCCGGCGATCCGGAACTCCACGCCCTCTGTGCCGCCTTCGAGCGGGAGCTCAAGGCCGAGCGCGGGCGCACGCCCGCCCCGGCGGACGGTGTGCAGCTCCCGGTCGTGACCATTGTCGACGGCGGCGCCACCCGGGCCGCATCGGTCCGGGCCGCACTGGCGGCGCTCCTGCCGGCCACGGAGGCCGTCCTGATCCACGACGCCGCCCGCGCCCTGACGCCGGAGGCTGTCTTCCACCGGGTGTCCCACGCCCTCGCGGCCGGTGCCCTGGCCGTCATCCCGGTCATCCCCGTGGTGGACACGGTCAAGACGGTGGAAGCCACCACCGGCGACGCCGCCGCCATCGCCCCGGAACTCGTCACCGGCACCGCACCCCGGGAGACCCTGCGGGCCGTGCAGACGCCGCAGGGCTTCGAGTTGGCCACGCTGAAACGGGCCCACGAGGCCGCGGAAGGGTTCGACGCCGGCCAGGCGGCCGCCGTCACCGACGACGCCATGCTGGTGGAACTCCTCGGCGTCCCCGTTCACGCGGTGCGCGGCGCCAGCCAATCACTGAAGATCACCACCCCGCTGGACCTGATCCTCGCGGAGGGCCTGCTCGAGGGCCCACTGGGCGCCCGCTGGGTGGAAGGTTGAGCATGTCCGGAACCCGGAACCCCCCGCTGCCCGTCATCCCGCGGACCGGCATCGGCATCGACGTCCACGCCTACGCCCCCGAGGATGCGCCCCAGCCGCTGTGGCTCGGCGGACTGTTGTGGGACGGGGAGCGCGGGCTGTCCGGCCACTCCGACGGCGACCCGGTCGCCCATGCCGCCGCCGACGCCCTGTTCTCGGCCTGTGGCGTCGGTGACCTCGGCACGCATTTCGGTACGGACCGGCCGGAGTACGCCGGGGCCTCCGGGGTGACCCTGCTGGCCGAGGCCGCCAGGATCGTCCGCGCCGCGGGCTTCGAGATCGGGAACATCGCCGTGCAGTTCGTGGCGAACCGGCCCAAATTCGGCCCCCGCCGGGAGGAATCCCAGCGCGTCCTGAGCGAGGCCGCCGGCGCCCCCGTCAGCGTCTCGGCAACCACCAGCGACGGCCTCGGCTTCACTGGCCGCGGCGAAGGCATTGCGGCCACGGCGACGGCGCTCGTGTACCCCGCCGGCTCGGCGTCTGCCGAGTCCGTCGCCTAGGCTTAACGGGACATCCCCTTCCGCCACACCAGGAGAACCCCGTGAACAAGCTGCTGCCCGCCGTCGTACTAGTGGCCGGACTGCTGCTCACCGGCTGCGCCGGGACGCCGAAGATGAGCATCCCGGACAGCTGCGCATTCCTGAACAAGGACACGTTCGTGCCCACGGGCAACCCGCAGCAGCAGGCGGAACAGATCTCGAAGCACTACCAGGAAGTGGCGGACAAGGTCGCTCCCGAGGTGGCGGCCCCCATCCAGAAGATGGCCGACACCATGAAAGAGGTCTCCGGCACTTCCCTCGGGGCCAAGAGCGACGCGCAGACCAAGCAGCTCGCCGACCAGATGAACAAGATCGGCGAGTACTGCAAGTAGGCCCCGCCGCGGTCCGTGCATCGGGGGCAGGGTCTGAATCACACTTCATATCGTCTAATCTGGAGCGGTGACCCTGCGCTTCTATGACACTGCATCCGCCGAAGTCCGCGACTTCGTCCCCCTGGTTCCGGGCAAAGTGAGCCTCTACTACTGCGGCGCCACGGTGCAGGGCATGCCGCACGTCGGGCACATCCG
>DASWAW010000578.1:0-4656 GCA_036390955.1 Arthrobacter sp. | reverse complement strand
GGCCAGGGTGCCCCGGATCTTCAGTTCGCGCAGCAGGCGCAACCGCCGGACATCCAGCATCGCTATTCCTTTGTGAATTCTAATGTTTATTGATTAGGAGAATTCACTTTATCTAATGCAATCCGGCTTGCATACTGTTGTGGTCAAGTAACCCCCATCACAGGGCGGATTGATGGGCACCACAACTGAGCGGAAGAGCCGGAAAAATGAGCACAAAAGACCTAACAAGGTCGATCATGCGGCGCAAGCCCATTGACGACATTGAGGAAGAAAACAAGCACAGCGGACTGCACAAGAGCCTGGGGCTCTGGCAACTCACCGCTATCGGCGTTGGCGGCATTATCGGCGTCGGCATCTTCTCGCTGGCGGGCCTTGTGGCCCACGGCAGCGCGACCGAGCCCGGCGTCGGCCCGGCCGTGCTCGTCTCGTTCCTGATCGCCGGCCTGGCATCCGCCGCCGCGGCGTTGTCCTACGCCGAGTTCGCCGGCATGATTCCGCGGGCAGGCTCGGCCTACACTTACGGCTACGTTGCCCTCGGCGAGGTTATCGGCTGGTTTATCGGCTGGGACCTGCTGCTGGAGTACATTGCGATCGTGGCCGTGGTGGCCATCGGCATCTCGGGCTACTTCGACGCTGCCCTCTCCGGCATCGGCATCCACATGCCCGTCTGGATGACGTCGACGCCGGATGAGGGCACGGGCGGCATCATCAACCTTCCAGCGATCCTCGTTTGCCTGCTGGTGACCTGGATCCTCTCCCGCGGCACCAAGACTTTTGGCCGCTTCGAGCTGATCGCCGTCGCCATCAAAGTGGTCCTGATCCTGTTCATCATTGGCCTGGGCGTCTTCTACATCAACACCAACAACTACAACCCGTTCTTCCCCAGCGGCTTCGGTCCCGTGGTGGCGGGCTCCGCCACGGTGTTCTTCGCGGTGTTCGGCTATGACGCCATGAGCACCGCGGCGGAGGAGGCGACCGACGGCAAGAAGCACATGCCCAAGGCGATCATCCTCTCGCTGATCATTGCCATGCTGCTCTACGTCGCCGCCACCCTGGTGCTCACCGGCATGCAGAACTTCACCGAGATTGACCCCAAGGCCGGTTTCGCCTCCGCCTTTAACAGCGTCGGGCTTCCGGTGATCGCGACGATCATCTCCGTGTTCGCCGTGCTGTCCATCCTCACCGTGATGCTGACCTTCCTCCTCGGCGTCACCCGCGTCTGGTTCTCGATGAGCCGTGACGGACTGCTGCCGGGCTGGTTCTCGAAGACGGACCGGCACGGCACGCCGCAGCGCGTGACGTGGATCGCCGGTGCCGGGGCCGCCATTCTGGCCGGCATCCTCCCGATCAAGGCCGTGGCCGACCTGACCAACATCGGCATCCTGGCGGCGTTCGTCGTCGTATGTATCTCGGTGATCGTGTTCCGGTACAAGAAGCCCGACGCCCCGCGGACCTTCCGCCTGCCGCTGATGCCCCTGGTGCCGGCGTTCGGTGTGTTTGCCTCGGGCTTCCTCATGCTCCAGCTGCACTGGGAGACCTGGCTGCGGTTCGGTGTCTGGCTCGTGGTCGGTCTCATCATCTACTTCACCTACGGCCGCAAGAACTCGCTGATGAACCCGGACAGCCCGCGGCACGAAGAGATCGTGGAGATGCACCGCCCGATCGGCTAGCCGTCAGCCCCGTTTGCGCTATCAATTTTGGCTCCCATTCCCCGGGTTTGGGAGCCAAAAGTGATAGCGCATTCGTGATTTTGGGGGCGGACTCAGCAGACCCACAACCGTTCGATTTTTCTAACCAGTACCGCTCGGAAAACATCGCTTTATCTTATGAAAATCCGGTCGCATACTGAACTTGGAACGGTCCCCATTTTGAGAAAGAACGAGTACCAGCCATGACCAACATTTCAACGGAGTCCGGTGTGAACACCCGCAACGCGGCCGCGCACGCTGCCGTCTCGGAAGGCTCTCCGGTCCTTGAAGCCGCCGCCCTCGCCGAGGACACCATCGGGCTGGTACGCCACTGGCTCACCGAGGCGGCCAAGGTACCCGTGGACGCCTCCGCAGAGCAGCTCGCCGGCGTCCTGAAGGACCCCAACGGCCTGGACTTCACCGTCGGGTTCGTCGACGGCGTGGTCCGCCCCGAGGACCTGCGGGTCGCCGCCCGCAACCTCGCCGCGCTGGCGGCCAAGGTCCCGGCCTTCCTGCCCTGGTACATGCGCAGCGCCGTCCGTCTCGGCGGGACCATGGCCCCGGCGCTGCCCCAGGTGGTCATCCCGATCGCCCGCCGCGTGCTCCGTGAGATGGTCGGCCACCTCATCGTCGACGCCACCGACGCCAAGCTTGGCCCCGCCATCGCGAAAATCCGCAAGGACGGCATCAAGCTCAACGTCAACCTCCTGGGCGAGGCCGTGCTGGGCGAACACGAGGCCTCACGCCGGCTCGAGGGCACCCACAAGCTGCTGGCCCGCCCCGACGTCGACTACGTCTCCATCAAGGTCTCCTCCACCGTGGCCCCGCACTCGGCCTGGGCCTTCGATGAGGCCGTGGAGCACGTCGTCGAGAAGCTCACCCCGCTCTTCACCCGCGCCGCCTCCTTCGCCGCCGGCGGAGGCAAAGCCAAGTTCATCAACCTGGACATGGAGGAGTACAAGGACCTGGACATGACCATCGCGGTCTTCACCCGGATCCTGGACAAGCCGGAGTTCAAGGACCTCGAGGCCGGCATCGTGCTGCAGGCCTACCTCCCGGACGCGCTCGCCGCCATGATCCGCCTGCAGGACTGGGCCGCCGGCCGCCGCGCCGCCGGCGGGGCCGCGATCAAGGTCCGCGTGGTCAAGGGCGCCAACCTGCCGATGGAGCAGGTGGAGGCCTCGCTGCACGGCTGGCCGCTCGCCACCTGGAACACCAAGCAGGACTCGGACACCAACTACAAGCGCGTCATCAACTACGCGCTGCACCCCGACCGGATCCGCAACATCCGGATCGGCGTCGCCGGCCACAACCTCTTCGACATCGCCTTCGCCTGGCTGCTCGCCAAACAGCGCGGCATCGCGGATACCGCACAGCAGAGTATCGAATTCGAGATGCTGCTCGGCATGGCCCAGGGCCAGGCGGAGGCCGTCAAGAAGGACGTCGGCTCACTGCTGCTCTACACCCCGGTGGTCCACCCGGCCGAGTTCGACGTCGCGATCGCCTACCTGATCCGCCGGCTCGAGGAAGGCGCCAGCCAGGACAACTTCATGTCCGCCGTCTTCGAACTCAGCGAGAACGAATCCCTCTTCGACCGCGAGAAGCAGCGCTTCCTCGCCTCCCTCGCCCGGCTGGACGACGAGGTCCCGCCGCCCAACCGCCGGCAGAACCGCAGCGTCCCGGCCGCGCCGATGCCGCATGACTCCTTCGAGAACACCGCGGACACCGACCCCTCGCTGCCGGCCAACCGTGACTGGGGCCGCGCCATCCTGGCCCGGGTCCCGTCCTCGACCCTGGGCAACGCCGCCGTCGAGGCCGCCACCATCAACGATGAGCAGACCCTCAACACCGTGATCGACACCGCGGTGGAAAAGGGCAAGGCCTGGGGTGCCCTCTCCGGTGACGAGCGTGCGGCCATCCTGCACCGCGCCGGCGACGTCCTGGAGGCCCGCCGGGCCGAACTGCTGGAGGTCATGGCCAGCGAAACCGGCAAGACCATCGACCAGGGCGATCCGGAGGTCAGCGAGGCCGTCGACTTCGCGCACTACTACGCCGAAGCGGCCCGCAGGCTCGACGACGTCGACGGTGCCGCCTTTGTGCCGGCGAAGCTCACCGTGGTGACCCCGCCGTGGAACTTCCCGGTGGCCATTCCCGCCGGCTCCACCCTGGCGGCCCTCGCCGCCGGCTCCGCCGTCGTGATCAAGCCCGCCAAGCAGGCCCGGCGCAGCGGTGCCGTGATGATCGAGGCACTCTGGGAAGCCGGCGTCCCGCGGGACGTGCTGACCATGGTCCAGCTGGGCGAGCGGGAGCTGGGCCGGCAGCTGATCTCCCACCCGGCGGTGGACAGGGTGATCCTCACCGGCGGCTACGAGACCGCCGAGCTGTTCCGTTCCTTCCGCGCGGACCTGCCGCTGCTGGCCGAGACCAGCGGCAAGAACGCCATCATCGTCACGCCGAGTGCCGACCTGGACCTCGCGGCCAAGGACGTCGCGTATTCCGCCTTCGGCCACGCCGGGCAGAAGTGCTCCGCCGCGTCGCTGGTGATCCTGGTCGGATCCGTGGCCACGTCGCGGCGCTTCCACCACCAGCTGATCGACGCCGTCACCTCGCTCAAGGTCGGCTACCCCGAGGATCCTGCCAGCCAGATGGGCCCGATCATCGAACCGGCCGGCGGCAAGCTCCTCAACGCCCTCACCACCCTGGGTGAAGGGGAAAGCTGGGCCGTCGAACCCCGGCGGCTGGACGCGACGGGCAAGCTCTGGAGCCCGGGCGTCCGATACGGAGTTCGCCGCGGATCCTACTTCCATCTCACCGAGTTCTTCGGCCCCGTGCTGGGTGTGATGACCGCGGCGACCCTGGAGGACGCCATCGCCATCCAGAACCAGATCGAGTACGGCCTCACCTCCGGTCTGCACTCGCTGGACCCGGCGGAACTGGACCTCTGGCTTGAGACGGTCCAGGCGGGCAA
>DASWAW010000577.1:0-2829 GCA_036390955.1 Arthrobacter sp. | reverse complement strand
TTTCGCGTGTTCCAGAATGATCTGCTGGTACAGCTGTTCAAGGCTCATGCGGAAAAATCCTTAGGCTCCAAAGTAGGCTCGGACCTCGGCGACAGCCGCGAGGAAAGCGTCCACATCAGACGTTGTGTTGTACAGGTAGGTACTGGCCCGGGTGGTGGCCGTCAGTCCGAGACGGCGGTGCAGCGGCTGCGCGCAGTGGTGGCCAACCCGGACCGCGATGCCCTTGCTGTCCAGGTACTGGCCGACGTCGTGCGCGTGCACACCGGCGACGTCGAAGGAGGCGAGGCCGATCCGCTCCTGCCCCGGGGCCGGGCCGAGGACCCGGATGCCGGGAATCGCGGCGAGGCCTTCGACGAGGCGCTGGCCGAGCAGGGATTCCCAGGCATGGACGCGGCCCATCCCCGTCTCGGTGAGGTAGTTCGCCGCCGCGGCGAGGGCGATGGCCTGGGAGACTTTCTGGGTGCCCGCTTCGAAGCGCTGCGGGGCAGGCAGGAACGCGGCGCGCTCCATCGTCACCGTGGTGATCATCGATCCCCCGGTGAGGAACGGCGGCAGCGCGTTCAACAGCTCGGACCGGCCGTACAGCACGCCAATGCCGGTTGGTCCCAGCATTTTATGTCCCGACAGGACCGCGAAGTCCACGCCGAGATCCTTGACATCCAGCGGCAGGTGCGGCGCGGACTGGCAGGCGTCCAGTACTGTCAGGGCACCCACCTGGCGGGCCATCGCGACCAGTGTCTTGACCGGGTTGATGGTGCCCAGGACGTTTGACGCGTGGCTGAAAGCCAGGACCCGGGTCGCCCCGGTGATGATGCCGGACGCAGCCTCGAGGTCCAGCACGCCCGCATCATCGACGGGAATGAACCGGAGGGTCGCACCCGTCCGCTCCGCGAGCTGCTGCCACGGAATGAGGTTTGCGTGGTGCTCCATCTCGGTGACCACAATTTCGTCGCCGGCGCCCAGGGCGAATCGTGCCGCCGGCGCCCCGGCGCCCGGCAGGGACGAGTTCAGGAACGAGTAGCTGAGCAGGTTCAGGCCCTCGGTGGCATTGGAGGTCCAGATGATCTCATCGGCCCCGGCGCCCAGGAAGGCAGCCAGAGTTTCGCGGGCGTCCTCGAACGAGTCCGTGGCTTCGACCGCCAACAGGTGGGCCCCACGGTGAACGGCGGCGTTCCGCTGCTCATAGAACTCCTGCTCTGCCTCGATGACGCTGACCGGGTTCTGCGAGGTCGCCCCGGAATCCAGGTAGATCAGGGGGTGCCCGCCCATGGACCGGGAGAGGATGGGGAAGTCGTTGCGGATCCGCAACACCTCGTCGTCACTCAGTGCAGGGATGAGCATGGCCTGGGACTCTGACGTCGCCACTATTGCCACGCTGGCCTCCTCGGATCGGGTGAAATGGACTACTGTCTATCATCCCACGGAACGGCAGGCCTGATTTGGCGGGTGGTTCTGCGGTGTCCCGGGTTGTCCCGCGTTGTCCCTCTGGGAGGGGGCTCAGGGCCGGTGTGAATCGCCGCCCGTGTCGATGAGATCGACCCGCCGGCTGACGCCCAGCTTGGCGAAGACCCGGTAGAGGTGCCCTTCCACGGTCCGCTGGGACACGCAGAGCCGGCTGGCGATCTCGGCGTTCGTGGCACCGCTGGACACCAGATCCAGGATTTCGGTCTCCCGTGCGGTTAGTTCCGCATCCTGCTCGGGACGGACCAGGTCAATGTGGGCTGCCATCCCGGCAGCGGTCATCCGGTTCTGGATCTTGCGTTGGACGGCCAGCAGTTTCCGCTTGTCTGTGGTTTCGGCCAGACACCGTTCCGCCTGCTGCGCCGCTTCGAGAGCCAGCAGCACGTAGCCGGCGCGCAGCGCTTTGTCGCTGATCCGGACCAGTTCGGCGTCGTCAGCATGCAGCACTGCGAGCGCGTAGTCGTGCAGCATGCCAGCTTCCCGTCCCTCCACTGCGAGGCTGCTGAGGGCAAGACCGTCCGCGGCTTCGGTGTCTCCGCGGCGCACGGCAAGCCGTCTGATGTCCGTCTCCACCGCCCGCAGTCCCTGCCGTTTGGCCTCCGCGGCCAGTCCGGTGAGCCTCCTGCCGGCATCGCCGACTCCGCCAGGGGCTCCGCTGGCCGCGGTTGAATAGGCCTCGGCGAGCAGCGGAACGGCCCCCGGTCCGCGGTATCGGAACAGACGGAAAGCGATCGCATGCTCCTCGGCCTCCCGCACGTGGCCCACCACGGACGCGGCATAGGCTGCCACGGCGTGGGCCAAGGGCAGTAGCTCCCAGGGGTCAGCAATCGTGAGTTCCTCGACGCCGAGAACGAGTTCGGCACTCCCCTCGGGCATGCGCCCCTGACGGACACGGGCCAGGCCCCTCATCAGGTGCAGGATGCCACCGCTAAGCAACAGCCTCGATGGGTAGTGTTCCTCATACTCATCGAGGGCGGCGGCGAGCGCCTCCCACTCCCCCGCCCAGTTCAAGCTCAGGCTGTAGCGCACAAGAAGGTCTTCATAAACGAGCGGCAACGCCATGCTCCAACTTTGCGCCCCTTGCCAGGCATCCCGGGCGAGCCCAACACCCTCCACCACTCGGCCTTTGGCACAGAGCAGCTCGGCGAGCAGCGACTCCGCCGGAAGCTTGATCTCGGGCCGCTCCCCGGCGGCTCCGACCAGCTGGCTCAGCCTGATTTCACGGTCCTCCTGGCTGCCCTTCAGCTGGCTGCCGGGGAGCCCCGCCGCGTCGGCAACCGGGGTCAGGTCCAACCACGACGGCCCCGCTGCGGCATCGCTGTGCATGGCCGGCGCGCCGGGCCGCAGGGGACCGACGTCGGCCGCGAC
>DASWAW010000576.1:0-3568 GCA_036390955.1 Arthrobacter sp. | reverse complement strand
CGCGTTGGGGCTCAGGATGCCGGCCGGAAGGAGCTTGAGCTCATACTTCTCACCGCCTACGACGACGGTGTGCCCGGCATTGTTGCCGCCGTTGGGCTTGACGACGTAGTCGACTCGGCCACCAAGCAGGTCAGTGGCCTTGCCTTTGCCTTCGTCGCCCCATTGGGCTCCGACGATCACGATTGCTGGCATGGGATCCTCCCCCATTCGTTCGGGCCGAAGTCCGTGTGATTCACCTGGGTGGTCACCGGAACTCAGCGCCGTTCATGAGAACGCCCCGAATCTACCGCTGTGCTCTTACCATCAACGCCAGAGTCCGGGGCTCTTACCACCCAAGTTTAGCGGATTGCGGTGGCGGCGACTCATTTGACCATCCAATGGACTTCCCGCCGGGTGTGGGCCGGAGACCCGGGTCCAACCGGCGGAACTTCGGCGGAGAGGCTTGCGCGGAGGCGCCCGATCGAATTAGGTGAGAGTTGACCATCCCGAGCGGCCGAGGGACCTGGACTATTGACGCCGCAGCAACCCTGCGCTGACACAGCGATGTGACGGCAAAGGGTGCTACCGCCAGGACCGATGGAAGGACGCGCCCCCATGCAGCAGAACACCGACCACATCCGCGCCACCCACGCCGGCTCTTTGCCCCGCACCCCCGAACTCATCGCGGCGAACGAGGCCAAGGAAACGGACGGCATCACCCCCGAGTTCCTTGATCTGCTGCAAACCTCAGTGGTGGACATCGTCCAGCGCCAGAAGGACCTCGGCATCGATATCCCGAACGACGGCGAATACGGGCACACGATGTCCAGCTCGGTGGACTACGGTGCGTGGTGGAACTACTCGTTCAGCCGGCTCGGCGGCCTTGAGCCGACCGATGTGGACCGCTGGGCTGACTCCGCAGTGCACCGCTCCACCCCCGGCCACATCGTCCTAACCTCCTTCCCGGACCGGCGTGACCGGCAGAAGTTCAACGAGGCCTACAGCGACCCGTCCTCCGGCATCCTGGCGCACCGCAAGAGTGTCACGCAGCCGAAGATTGCCGGGCCCCTGCACTACACCGGGCAGGCCCTCGTGGGCTCGGACATCGGCAACCTCAAGACCGGCCTGGCCGCCGCCGGGCTGGCCGAGGGTTTCGTCGCGTCCTTGTCCCCCGGCTCCTGCGCCCGCGTCGCCAACGAGTACTACAAAACGGATGAGGAACTCCTCTACGCCTGCGCCGACGCCATGCGGGAGGAGTACAAGGCCATCATCGACGCCGGGCTCACGGTCCAGCTCGACGACCCGTCGCTGGCGGAAAGCTGGGACCAGATCAACCCGGAACCGAGCCTGGCCGACTATCTCAAATTCATCCAGCTCAGGGTTGAGGCCACCAACTGGGCCCTGCGCGGCCTCCCGCAGGAACAGATCCGGCTGCACGTCTGCTGGGGCTCCTGGCACGGCCCGCACACCACGGACATCCCCTTCGCGGACATCATCGGCTCCGTCCTGCAGGTCAATGCCGGCGGGTACTCCTTTGAGGCCGCCAACGTCCGTCACGAGCACGAATGGCGCGTCTGGGAGGACACCAAGCTCCCGGACGGAAAAGTCATTATCCCCGGCGTCGTCTCCCACGCCACCAACGTCGTCGAGCACCCGGACCTGGTGGCTGACCGGATCGTGCGCTTCGCCCAGCTGGTGGGCCGGGAAAATGTGATTGCTTCCACAGACTGCGGTCTGGGCGGACGGGTTCACCCCCAAATTGCCTTTGCCAAGCTGGAATCCTTGGGAGAGGGCGCCCGCCGCGCCACCGCGCGGCTCTGGTAGCCGGCCTGAGTGCCGGCACGTCATTTCGCAGGGCTTGATAGACTAATAAGGATCGACCAGGAATCGGTCAACACCACATTTTCAAACCACACCGTACTTGGCGTGCCCCGGTTCGACGTGCGCGTACGGTCTGGCAGCTTCACCAATCCCGCAGGAGACTCAGCAATATATGACAGCCTTGGCCACAGAAAATTCCCGCGAACAGCTTCTGAGCCGCCGCTATGAACCTAGCGTCGCAGCCGTCAACGAGCTGTGCGACACGCTGCAGGCCACCAAAGCTGGCACCAATGTCCCCTACGTGGACCCGATACATGACGTAGACGAGTGCCGCATCATCAGCCTCTTCTCCAACATCGGAACCGAGGACGAGTCCGGTTTCATCACCGCCGGCGACGAGGAAGCCGCCACCCGCCTGCTCGGCGTCCAGTGGAAGCTGGGCCTGCGCCCGGAGTATGTGATGCCGTGGAACGTTCACCCCTGGTACCTCCCGGGCGAGCCCAACGGCAAGTTCACGCCGGACCAGATTTCCGCCGGCCTGAAGCCGTTGCTGAAGTTCCTCGCCGTCGTGCCCCGCGCCTCAGTGATCGTCGCTCACGGCACCGAGGCCAACCGCCTCGCAAACCTGCTCCTCAAGACCGAGGTGCCGATGATCTGGCGCCGCGGCCTCAAGACCTACAAGGTCCGCTCGCTCAGCGGCCGCGCCTTCGCCGGCACGCCTGCCCGCCAGGAGCAGTACCTCGACGAGATGGGCACCGTCTACGCCGATGCCATGGCCCGCACCGGCCTCGCCAAGACCAGCTAGCTTTCCGCACCAACGACGGCGGGCGCCCACCTCACTGGTGGACGCCCGCCGTCGCGCTTTAACTAACAACGCGAGGTCACTTACGGTCCATCCCAGGGCATGGAATGGGCCGTAAGTGACCCCGCGTTGCGGTTAGCGGTTCTCGGCTTCGATGGCTGCCTTGGCGGCGGGATCGGAGTCCTTGAGGAACTTCTCGATCCGCTCCGGCTCCTCGGCCTCGCCGATCGCCGCGGAGGCGCGGCCCAGCGAATACAGGGCGCGCAGGAAGCCGCGGTTCGGTTCGTGCTCCCACGGGATGGGCCCGACGCCGCGCCAGCCGTTGCGGCGCAGCGAATCCAGGCCGCGGTGGTAGCCGACGCGGGAATACGCGTACGAGTCGATGGTCCGGCCCTCTTTCCACGCTTCCTCGGCCAGGACGGCCCAGAGCAGCGAGGACGTCGGGTTCTTTTCCACCAGGTCCAGGGCTTCCTGGCCCGCCTCCAGCGCGGCATAGACCTCGGTCTCGGCCGGCAGGAGGGTGGGCTCAGGGCCCATCAGGTTCTTGCGGAACTCGTCCGACATGCCTAGAACGTCTTGCCGGTGGAGCCGAGCTGCTGGGCAGCCTCGACGACGCGCGCCGCGAGGCCGGCCTCGGCGGAGGCGCCCCAGACACGCGGGTCGTACAGCTTCTTGTTGCCGACCTCGCCGTCGACCTTCAGCACGCCGTCGTAGTTGCGGAACATGTGGTCCACCACGGGGCGGGTGTAGGCGTACTGGGTGTCGGTGTCAATGTTCATCTTGATGACGCCGTAGGAAACCGCGTCGGCGATCTCCTTCTCGGAGGAGCCGGAGCCGCCGTGGAAGACCAGGTCGAACGGGTTGGCCTTGCCGATCTTGGCGCCGACCTGCTCCTGGATGTCCTTGAGGATTTCCGGGCGGAGCTTGACGCCGCCGGGCTTGTAGACGCCGTGCACGTTGCCGAAG
>DASWAW010000575.1:0-9679 GCA_036390955.1 Arthrobacter sp. | reverse complement strand
GGCCCTGGGTCGATAGCGGTCGCGCAGAGGTCTGGAGTCAGGGCAGCGGGGTCGTGGCCAGGGACGCACGGTGGAAGTCCGTGCGCCACACATCGGTGATGTGTCCGTTGCTGTCGGTGACGAGGTATTCCGGCCAGCGGTCAAAGGCGGAACACGGGTGCGATATCCCGAAGTCGACCACATCCGTGACGCCCACCCTGCTCACTCCGGTGAGGACTGTGTGATGGTCGAAAAGGTTGCGTACGACGGCGGTTGCAGCCGTTTGCGGGGTGCCCTCCGCGGTGTGGGCCGACAGGAAGACCGGCAGTCCGGCGTCGTAAGGCAGGTCCCGTTTACCGGCACCGACGACGGCCATTCCCGCCTCGGGGGCGGACAGGACGACGGCCCGGACCGACAGCGCCGGAACCAGGCCCGGAACCGGACTGACCCCGGCGTAAGTGCCGTGATCGTGGGTGACATAGCAGCCCGACCGGAGAAGCCTTCTGGTGCCGGGCACCTGGCTGTCATCGGGCAGGTGCTCGACGACGCGGTCCGGAAATGCCGACCCGCCCATGGAGTAGATGGGTGCGGCGGTCTCAAAGTACTTTGCGGCCGCAAGATACACGTCCCGCACCAGTCTGCAGTGCCGGTCGACGGCTTCGACCGTGGCCTCCGACCGGCTGTTGGGCACCACCCCTTCGTACCCGGCAACACCGGCCAGCCGCAGCCCGGGCGTGCCATGGACCAGTTCAGCCAGGCGAAGTCCCTCGTGGAGGCTTCTGGTTCCGGTGCGACCGCCCGGTGTTCCGACGTCGATCAGCACCTCGAGGGTGACGGCCGCGCCGGCGAAAACCCGGGCCGCCGCCTCGACCCCGGCGGCCGAATCGACGAAGCAGCGGATTTCCCGCCCGGAATCTTCCGCCAGCCAGGTGCGCAGGCGCAGAAGGCCGTACTGGTCGACGATCTCATTGGCGACGAGAACACTCTGATGTCCCCACTTCAGTGCCGCCGCGACCTGGTCCACGGTGGCGACGGTGACTCCGACTGCGCCGGCGGCCACCTGCCGCTCGATGATCGGTGCCGACATCGTCGTCTTGACGTGGGGGGCCAGCTCCACGCCCCGTTGCTGGCACCAATCTGCCATCACACGGATGTTGTTATCCAGGGCATCGATGTCGAGCCGCAATTGCGGATATGCCGGGGCGGTAACCACTGTGCCCGGGAAATCCCGGTCGGGTTCGCCCTGGCGCTGGGTCGGGCTGCTCACGAGGCTCCTTCGTAGTCATGGGACACGTCCCCGCGCTGTCCGGAGGCGTCAGGGGAATCCGGCATGGGCGGTGCGTCGATTGTGTCATGGCGTCTTCCCGCTCCCGGGCTGCCGGGCATCTCACGTGGCACCCCGCCACAGCCCGCCACAGCCCGCCCGGGAGGATAATGGCTCGAAGAACCACAGCCCAGCACGGACGGGAGGGGTCCGCATGCTCGCGCCACCGCGCATCACCGTTGAGGTGCCGGTACTCAGCATTGGCTCCGGGCCCTCCGATTACGAGGACCTGGGCAGCCATGTTGATTCGCTCCGCAGACAGAAGGGGCTCCATCTGACCCTGCTCCACATCGGCATCCTGGCGGACTTCGCCCAGGACATCGCGGGCTGGACCAAGGGCATTACGACTGCAGAGGACGCTGCCGCCACCACCGTTGCCTGGCTGGAGGGCCTGCCGGTGCTGGGCGGCTTCTCGGCAAGGTCCGAGAGGCTGGTCCTGCTGGGTGGCGGCCGCGTGAGCGGCCTGGAAGTGGAGGTGCCCGAACACGTCCGGGACTATCAGGTTTCCCTTGTGAAGGCGCTGCACGAACTGCTCGACGTCCTGCTGGTGGACAATGTCGATGACTTCATTCTCAGCTCACGGGCACTCGGCTTCAGGTATCCCCGCTGGACACCCCACATTGCAGTCGGCCGCCCTAAGACGAGGGACCCCGGACCGTGGAAGATTAAGCCGTTGGTAGTTGAATTCGGCGAATCGCGGATCAGGAACCGTCAGTTCCTCCCTGCCCCCGGGGCCGGAGGGGACGGCGGGACGGGCGGGACCGGCGGGATCAGCGGGACCGGCGGGACCGGCGATTCCGGGCACCCAGGACCGGCGGAGGACAGATGACCATTCGGAGCGCGGGAATACTGCTTTACCGGCGCGGGCCCGGACCGGAAATGGAGGTGTGGATAGCCCACATGGGCGGACCATTCTGGGCACACAAGGATGCCCGCGCCTGGTCGATTCCCAAGGGCGAATACCTCCAGGACGAGGACCCGCTGGCCGCCGCTCAACGCGAGTTCGCCGAGGAGATGGGGACTGCCGCACCGTCCGCCGATTACATCCTGCTGGGCGCCTTCCGGCAACCCTCGGGCAAGATCATCACGGTCTACACGGCCGAGGCCGACTTCACACCGGAACGCGTCGTGAGCAACACGTTCGCGCTGGAGTGGCCCAAGGGATCCGGCATAGTCCGCAGCTACCCCGAGATCGACGACGCCAGGTGGACCGGAGTGCCTGAAGCCCGCACCAGGCTGGTCAGCGGCCAACTGCCGATCCTCGACTCGCTGATCCAGCATCTGGGCAGCCGCGGCACCTGAGGAACGCGTCGCCGGCCACACCTCACTGAACGCCGCCTGCCATTGCTGGCCCGGCAGCGGACTGCCATCCTTGGGTAATCTGCACTCCCGGAAGCGAACGAAAGGGAAAGACGATGCCGCTCTATCTGTCGAAGTTCAGCTATACCCCTGAGACCTGGGCCAGGATGATTCGGAACCCGGAAGACCGCGGCAAGGCCGCCCAGACCTATATCGAATCGGTCGGGGGAAAGCTCCACGGCTTCTGGTACGCCTTCGGCAGCCACGACGGCTACAACCTCTGGGAGGCCCCGAACAACGTATCCATGGCCGCCGTGGCGCTGGCGATCACCGGAGGCGGAGCGCTGAGTTCGCTGGAAACAACGGTGCTGCTGACGGTCGATGAAACGCTGGACGCCCTGCGGATGGCCGCGGAGGTCGGGTACCGGGCTCCTGCCACCTGACGATCCCGATCCACGCCCAGAACAGAGAGGACTCCCCCGATGAGTGCAATCGAACCTACCGGGCGTCGTGAGCTGTCTGCCGTCCATCGCGCGGCGAGCCTCAAGGAGCGCGTCTACATCAGTTTCACGAGCCTTGCCGTGGTGCTGGCCCTGGGGAGCCACGCAGACGAGACGACCCCCGCTGCCGCGGCCGTAACGCTCAGCATCGTGGTCATTGGTTCCCTGCTCGGGATCTTCGTCGCCGATCTGCTGAGCCATCTGACGGTCCATGCGCAGCTCCCCAGCGGCCAGGAACTGCACCACATGATCGCCGTCAGCACCGAGGCCCTCAGCGTCCTGGTGACTCCGCTCCTGCTCCTCACGGCGGCGGCCCTCGGTCTCTGGTCGACGGCGGTGGCGCTGCGGTGGGCAACGGTGGTCCTTGTGGTGACACTGCTCGTCGTCGGCTACCTCGCGATCCGGCGGCTCGAGCTGCCGTTCCGCCACAAAGCCCTCATCATGTTCGCCGAGGTAGTGTTGAGCCTGGTGGTCATCGGGCTCGAACTGCTGGCGCACAACCTCTGACCGATGACCAGATACGTGATCGGCCCGGATGTGGCCCTGCTGCTCGCCCGGGACCGGGCCCGGGTAGCGGACTCGCACCGGTTGGTGGCCCCAACGCTGTTTCGCTCGCACGTGCTCTCGCTTCTCTACCAGGCGGTAGGGCGCGGGGAGCTCGCCCGGAACGAGGCGGAAAGCCGCCTTGATTACCTGCGGGGCCTCCGGATCAGGTTCCTCGGAGACCGGGTCCTGCAGCGGGCGGCGTGGCAGATTGCGGACCAGTTGGGATGGGATGACACCTTTGACGCCGAGTACGTGGCGCTGGCCCAACTCCAGGCTGACGCCTTCGTGACACTCGACGCCGGACTTGCCGGGGCCGTGGCAGGTCTGGTCAGGCTTGCCGCGCCCGACGAGCTGCTGGCGCCGGGGCAGCGGAATCCGGCTTAGCCCCTGGTCGAGAAGTGCCGGGGATCAACCGGAGGGGATCAACCGGCGCCCTCACTCGTTGGGGAGGTAGCGGCCCGACACCCACCCACCAGAAGGAGACTGCGTGCTGATCGTGCTCACCGGCATTGACGGCTCAGGAAAAACGACGGCGGCGCAGGCCATCGTCGATGCCGCGGGCCAGGCGGGGACCAGCGCCCTGCTCCTCGGCAACTATGCCGGTCGGCAAAGGATGTCCCTGCTCAGCGCCCGGCTGGACGTGCACCTGACCCCGCGGCAGGCGGATTTCGTTGAAACGGCGGTCCGCACGTTCAACGTCCTGAATTCACACCGCCGTGCATGGCGGTTTCGAGGCCTCGTCGTCATGGATCGGCACTTTCACTGCCAGCTCGCGCTGCGCGAGATGCACGGACTTCCCAGAGGACGTTTCCTTCCGTTCCTCATCCGCACACTCCCCCAGCCGGACCACATCATCCACCTGGACGTTGAACCCCGCGAGGCCCATGCGAGGGTCATGGCGCGAGGCACCGACGCAGAGCGCCTCGAGGACCTTGAGTCCCTTCACGACGCCTACCGGTCACTGCCCGAGTTCCCCGGGTTCACCAGCATCCCTGCCAACGGGCCGCCTGCTGAGGTGCTCGCCCGGGTTCAAGCCGTCGTCGCCGGTCCCTGACAGGCTGACGGGCTGACGGGCCAGGGAGAGGACGTCGGTCCCCCGACGAATGCACGCGGTGGCCGGACCAATTCGCACAGCATTTTCACAGGCAGGCGCTATTGCGGATACAGCAGGATCCACAAGAATGGTCGAAACTGATAGACGAATTCGCGGATTCAATGGTGACCGCGGCCGGGCGTCAGTGGCGAGCGTCTTGACCTTTCGACCTGAAACCGACTACTGACGGGTTTCCGAGCATGTTGACTCTGCGCAAGCACCTCCTTCCTTCAATCCTTGCCGTGATGCTGCTGTCGGCAACGGCCTGCACCTCCGAGTCCGCAGCCGGATCCCCCATCGGTTTCCCGTCCGACGGCGTGACCAGCGCCCCGGGCAGCAAGTCCACCGGCCCCGGCGTTGCGGCACCGCGGCTGGAGCCGGCGGGTGGTGTGGACGCGCGGGCGGTGCTGGCGGACTTCCAGGGCCGGGACATGGTGGGGCACCTGGAGGCACTGCAGCGGATCGCTGATGACAATGGCGGCAACCGTGCGTCGGGGACGTCCGGATACGAGGAATCCGGCCGCTACGTCGAGGAGCAGCTGCGCGCCGCCGGGTACAACCCCGTCCGGCAGACCTTCACCTTCCGCGGCGAGGGGAAGAACCGGAAGCAGGTGGAAAGCTTCAACATCCTCGCCGACACCGGCGGCAGCGCCGAGAACACCGTGGTGGTGGGCGGACACCTGGATTCCGTGCCCGAGGGCCCGGGAATCAATGACAACGGCAGCGGCGTCGCGGCCATCATTGAGATCGCCAAGTGGATGAAGGAAAGCGGGATCACCCCGGCGAACAGGGTCCGGTTTGCGTTCTGGGGTGGCGAAGAGGACGGCCTCTACGGTTCCGAGCACTACGTCGATGAGTTGAGCAAGACCGAGAAGGCCCAGACCGCGGCGAACCTGAACGTGGACATGATGGCCTCCCCGAACGGCGTGCGGTCCATCCACGACGGCGACGGGACCGATTTCGGTCACGCCGGGCCGACCGGTTCGAAGCAGATCGAGGACGTCTTCTTCCGTTTCTTCCAGGAGAACTCGCTGCCGGCGGAAACCACGCCCTTTGACGGCGGCTCGGACTACGACTCGTTCCTGCAGGCCGGCATTCCCGCCGGTGGACTGTTCAGCGGCGACGTGGAGAAGAAGACCAAGGCCCAGGTGCAGTCCTTCGGCGGGGTGGCCGGAAAAACCCTCGATTCCTGCTACCACAAGGCCTGCGACACGATCAGCAATACCAATTCGGACCTGCTCAAGGAAATGTCCGGAGCCCTGGCCTACGCCACCGCAACGTACTCACTGGCCCCGCGGGGCTGAGCTCCCGGCAGGGCTGGACATGACGAAAATGCCGCCGGCACCGCTGGATCATTTCCGCGAGGCCATGGCCGCACCGGTGCCAAACCGGTACAACTGAGTCATGACGACCTCTGCCTTGGTGCTCGGCCCCATGATTCGGTACGTGGATGAGTCCTCGGCGAGCGTCTGGGTGGAGACCCGGTCCGCTGCCCGGGTCTCGATCCGCGCCGGCGGCAGGGACTGGGTAGCCCGTACCTTCGCGGTTCACGCTCACCACTACGCGCTGGTGGAGTTGGACGGACTTGAGCCCGGAACCGTCACCCCCTACGTCCTTGCCGTCAACGGAACCCAGGTCTGGCCCGACCCGGCGTCCGGGTTCCCGCCGTCGATGATTGCGACGCTGAAGACCGGCAAGCCTCTACGGATGGCCTTTGGCTCCTGCCGGACCAGTGTCCCGCACGACGAGTCCGGTAACCGGACCCACGGCGTCGACTCCTTGCGCGCCTACGCCCTCAGGATGGCCGCCGGCGGCGACCTGCCGTGGCCGGATCTGGTGGCCTTCCTCGGCGACCAGGTGTACGCCGACCTGACCAGCGAGCAGATGCAGGAGTTCATCCGTGCCCGGCGGGATATCAAGGCGCCGCCGGGCGAGGAGCTCAAAGACTACGAGGAGTACGCCCACCTCTACTACCTGGCCTGGTCGGACCCCGCGAACAGGTGGCTGCTGTCCACCCTGCCCAGCGCCATGATCTTCGATGACCACGACATCCGCGACGACTGGAACACCTCGCTCAGCTGGAAGCAGAAAATGGAAGCCACTTCCTGGTGGCATGAGCGGATTGTCGCGGGGCTGGCCTCGTACTGGGTCTACCAGCATCTGGGGAACCTCTCACCGCAGGAGCGGGCCGGGGACGACATCTGGCAGCGGATCGCCCGGCACGAGGACGAGGACGAGATCGACGTGGGCGCCGCGCTGGACAGCTTCGCGGACCGCGCTGACCAGGACCCGGAATCCTACCGGTGGAGCTACTGCCGGGATTTCGGCGACACCCGCCTGATTGTGGTGGACTCCCGCGCTGCCCGGGACCTGACCCCGGACCACCGCGCCCTGGTGGACAAGGCGGAAATGGCCTGGCTCGACGCCCGGATGCGCGGCGGATTCCGGCACCTGCTCGTGGCCACATCGCTGCCGTTCCTGCTGCCGATGGGCCTGCACTACGTCGAATCCTGGAATGAGGCCATCTCCCAGGGCGCCTGGGGAAAGTTTGCCGCCCGGGCCGGTGAAAGGGTACGCCAGGCGGTGGACCTTGAACACTGGGGCGCCTTCGAGAACAGCTTCCGGGAAGTGGCGGACATGGTGACCGAGGTCGCCGACGGCAAAAGAGGCCCCGCACCGGAAACAATCACCTTTCTCTCCGGGGACGTCCACTACTCCTACGTATCCGAGGTGGAGCGTGCCTCTGGCAGCCGGATCATGCAGGCTGTCTGCTCCCCCATCCGGAACCCGCTGCCCCGGCTGATGAGGTCCTTCGCTGCCGTCATGTCCTACGGCCTGGCAACGCCGGTCGGGGCCCTCGTGGCGCGCTCAGCCAAAGTACCGGATCCGCCGTTCCGCTGGTCCGGCGTCAGGGGGCCATGGTTCGACAACAACCTGGCCTGCCTGGAGGTGGCACCGGAGGGCCTGAAGCTGTGGTGGCAGACCGGCGTGGTGAACGGCGGCGACCACCTCCATCCCGGGCTGGAGACCGTCGCCTCCGTCACGGTCGCTCCGCGGCCGGGTGGGCAGCCCGCCGGGTGAGCTCGGCCTCAATGGCTCCGGCGGAGGAATAGCGGGGGCCTTCGACGGCTTGTGCCCAGTGGCCGGCCATGTGGCCGCCGCCAGATAAGGACTCCTCGTGCCGACTGCTTTTGTACCGTTCACCCTGCTCGCCACCGTCAGGGAGGGCCGCCAGCGGGCGTTCCAGACCGACATCGAGCGGCTGGTATCCGACCACCGTGCCCCGCTCTCCAGCGTCAAGTCGACGGCGACCATGGCGTGCCTGCGCGGCGCCATCGCGAAAAGCGAGCACACCGCGAACGAGGCCAGCCTTGCCAGGTTCCTGACGGACCGGATGGTCACCAACGGGATCCACCTCGACATCACGGTCTGCCTGGAGCCCTAGCTCAATCGGGCCCGCGCCCCCGGCTCATACCGCTCCAGCACGGTGCCGCTGGCGACGATCTTCCGCAGTTCCGCGAGCCCTCCGGAAAGTTCGCCGGCGGCACGGGCCTGCACCAGCACATTGCCGAGGGCGGTGGCTTCCACAGGCCCCGCGATGACCGGTTTGCCGGTGGCATCGGCGGTGAGCTGGCACAAGAGCCGGTTTTGCGAACCGCCGCCGACAATATGCACGACGTCGACGGCCCGGTCGGCGAGCCGTCCGGCGTCGCTGATGGTCCGGGCATAACCGGCGGCGAGGCTGTCCAGGATGCAGCGGACGATCGCCACCGGCTCGTCCGGAAGGATGGCCCCGGCCCTGTGCGCGGCGCTGCGGATCCGCCCGGGCATGTTGTCCGGTGCCGTGAAGTCCGGGTCGTCGGCGTTGACCAGGGGTCCGCCAGCCGGCAATGCCGCAGCGCCCTCCAGGAGCTCAGCCAGGGAAACCGTCAGGCCCTGGCCGGCCCAGGTGCGCTGGCATTCACTCAGGAGCCAGAGGCCGCCAACGTTGCGCAGGTAGCGCACGGTGCCGTCGACGCCGCGTTCGTTGGTGAAGTTCGCCAGCCGGCCCGCCTCGGACAGCACCGGGTGTGTGAGTTCCACGCCCACCAGCGACCAGGTCCCGGAGGAGATGTAGGCAAAGTCCCGGGTCTCCGCGGGGACGGCGACGACGGCCGAGGCGGTGTCGTGGGAGCCGACCGCGACCACCCTGGTCTCCGCCGGCAGCCCGGTCCGCGCGGCGATGGCGGGCAGCAGGGTGCCGACGGTTTCGCCGGGCTGGATCAGCGGCGGGAACAGGTCCACGGGCAGTTTCAGGGCGGTCAGGAACTCGGTGGCCCACTCCCCTGCGACAGCATCGAACAGTCCGGTGGTGGACGCGTTGGTCGCCTCCGTGCGGCGCTGGCCGGTGAGGAGGAAGCCAATGAGGTCCGGGATGAGCAGCGTCTGGACTCCCTCGAGGTCCGGTTCGCTCGCCAGTTGGTAGATCGTGTTGAACTCCAGGAACTGCACGCCGGTCGTCGCGTAGAGACGTTCCGGGGCGAGACGTTCGTGAACCTTCGCCACGGCAGCACGGCTGCGGTCATCCCGGTAACTGAAGGGCTGGGCCACCAGGTCACCGGCGGCGTTGACCCGCCCGTAGTCCACGGCCCAGGTGTCGATCCCGATGCCGGCGATCTGTTCCCCGTGCGCGGCGGCCCGCGCCGCGGCCGCCGTCAGCCCGGTGAGCACCTCCGCGAACAGGGCGCTGAAATCCCAGCGCAGGCCGCCGTCAGACTCCACCACCCCATTGGGGAAGCGGTGGACGGTTTCCAGCATCACGCCCGGGTTCCCGGTTTCCCGGGAAGTCCTGCCCAGGATCACCCGCCCGGAGGAGGCGCCGATGTCGACAGCGGCGAACACCGCCCCGGCGCCAGCCGGGGCGGTGTTCGCCTGGACGGCGTTCGCCGGGCCAGTGCC
>DASWAW010000574.1:0-2418 GCA_036390955.1 Arthrobacter sp. | reverse complement strand
TGACACGCCGAGGTGGAGGTCGCTCAGGAGCCACCACCGGGCTGTTCGGTTCATGTGAGCAGTCCCAGCACGCGTGGAAGGAAGAGGAGCAGGTACATCGTCCACATGACGGCGACGATCCCGGGGCTCACCGTCCGGCCGAGGACCCTTGGGCGTGCGGGCTGCCCGGTGGCTGTTGCGGCGCGTCGGACCTCGAGCGCGACGAGGGTGAGGAGCAGGGCCGCGGTAGCGAGCAGTCCCGCCAGGTCGATTATCATGATGCGGTCTCCTGCCGTGCGCGTGCCAGGCACGCGAGGATGGTGATGGCGCCCATCGTGACGACGCACGCCTGCCACGACCACACAGCGAGGTAGAACATTGCCGTGGACACCGCCGTGAGCGTGGCGAGGCCGAGCGCCAGGACGAGCAGCGCGCCGAGCGCGAGGTCCGTTACCGGCGTGAGCCGGGCCAGTGCCTGCCCCGGGAGCAGGACCAGGACCGCTATCGCGGCGACCGCCTGCAACGGTGTCGGCAGCCCGACGATCGTCACCAGCGACAGCGCGAGGGCCGCGAGAGCGAGCACCGCGGTGGACCGGCTGACGCCGCCGCCGCTCATGGCGTCACCCGGTACACGCGTGCGTCGGCGTTGCTGAACGCAGGCTCCACGCCGTCCTGCGTGCTCAGCCATTTCTCCAGCTCGGCGAAGCTGCTCGCGTTGCTGGCGCCTTGGAGCACCAGACTCGCCTCCGACGAGCGCGTGAACAACAAGACGGAACCTCCAGGACTGTGTCGGGCGTAATCGTAAACGAGCGGGCCGCACGACGCCGTCGAGAAGTCGGACCGGCACATGTCTTCGATCGTCCGGGCCCGGTGTTCGAGGTAGGCCTCGCTGCGCCACGGCGTCGGGTGGGCAGCAGAGATGATCGTCGAGCCGGGGGGCGCGAGATCCTGCACGGCGGCGACGGCGGCGATCTCATCGTCGGTGAAGAAGTCATACTGGGCATTTCCGAACCGGCCCGTCACGGTCAGCACGGCCAGCAGGAAGCAGGTGAGCGCAAGGCCCCCCGCGGCGCGGAAGGACGGTCGTGTGCCGGCCTCCGCGGGAAGCAGGACCGAGCACGCCTGCAGTGCGATAAAGGGCAGCGCGAACAGCGAGACGCGGATGAGCATCTCCCCGCCGTACAACTGCGCGGGGAAGAGCAGCAGCGGCGTGAGGGCCAGGAGGACCACCCGGATATCGAGACGTCCTCTGCGCCAGTCACGCACCGCCCCCGCCGCGGCAAGCGCCCACAACACGAGGGTGAGAACGATCCGGACCTGCACCACCAGCACGTGCCCGGCAGTCCCGCTCAGCCGGTCGATGACGTTCGCCTCAGTCGCGGCCTGCAGCCCTGCGTCCGCCAGGGGCGGGTTCCCGATCAGGTAGGCACTCGCCGGGTAGGCCAGCCAGAGCGTCAGCACCACTACGGTAATCAACGGCAGCCGGCTGGGCCAGACACGTCCGCTCAGGGTCAGAGCGGTGATGGCAATGAGCATCATGAACGGCGTCAGCTGATGGCTCGCGCAGATGACCGCAACGAGCAACACGGCCACCACGAGCGCGCTCACCCGCAGCCCCGGCCGCGGCTCGGCCGGCGACCGCCCCCGCCACCACTGCGCCAGATCAGCGCGTCGGGACCCGCGCAGAACGGGCGACCGCCCCCGCCACCACTGCGCCAGATCAGCGCGTCGGTACCCGCGCAGAACGGGAACCCGCGCGGCCAACGGGCCCACAAGCAACGCGATCACGACGAGGTACAGGAAAAAACTGAACGCCTGGGGAGACAAGTAATCCTGATCCTGCCAGTTGCCAAGGCAAAAGACCCAGAGCACAAGCCAGCGCCGCCGCGGATCGCGCGTCAGGAAGCCCGTCAGCACACCCAGGGCAACAAGCCACAAACCCATGTTCAGCACCGGCGCCCACAGCGCAACGGCCACCGGGTCCAGACCAGTCGCCCGGAGCACCGTCGCCAGAAGGGCAAAGAAACCCGGCCAGTTGAAATACGCGTCCGTGTCCGGGTCGATCCCCTGGCTGCCCGAGAGCGCATCAGCGATGCCCAGATGCCGGAACGCGACCTCACCCCGCGGCACCCCCGTCACGAAAGCTGCAGTCCCGAACAGCACCAGCACCAGCACCACAAGAAGCCACATCATGACCAAGCGACGAGCCGGACCCGCAGCATCCCCCCGCAACGCCACAACAAACGCAACATTCAGAACCAGAACCCCCACCCAAAACGGGTAAGGCAACACAGCCACGAGCCCCAGATCACTGTTCACCGGCACGGACACCGCCGAAGCAGCCCCCACAACAAGCGCCAACGACACCACACCCGCCACCGCACACCACACCTCACGGGACTTCCAACGCCCCCCCGTGCGGGTGACCTCCTCCAGCGT